>NZ_CP097484.1:5432500-5692500 GCF_023546765.1 Methylobacterium tardum | reverse complement strand
CCCGCGGAAGCCGCGCCATTGGATCTGTGGTGCCGGGCGTGGCAGTTCCAGCTACCATGGCGACGCGCGCAGCGTCGCGATCCTTCATGTTCGGCATGAGATACTCCGTGTGGCGCAGGACGATGCATGGATGCGCCCTGCAACAGATGCAAAGGGCAGACGATCAGCTACGCTGGCCGACCAGCGCGAAAGCCGCGCGTGAGCGCGAGGCTGTTATTTTGAGATGGTGTATGCCGTTATTCAGCGAATTCAGACAATGCAAATGTCCCTGGCGATTGCATAGAACCGCTCATCGTTCGGGGCCCGCAGTTGAATTCATCAGGTCTCACTAGGTCCCAGTACGCTCAGGTTCGGCGCCGTCTGTCCAGTTGCCGTCCTATTCGATGCCCTTGTCGCTGAAGCACGCCTCTGGTCAGCTCCGACCTGATCCCCATCCTGGGCCATGACAGGATAAGGAGCCATGCTCATGAGCGCGGCAATGGAGACCAATAGCCGTTTGTGCATGTAGAGCCTCGGCACGTGGGCATATGAACTTGGATCGCGTAGGTTATAAGCGACTAGCGCGCCGAAAGTTTCGTTCGAAATACGACCTAAGGACCGATCCAGCCTAAGCTTGTGAAAAGTTGTCAATCTCAGTTCTGCCGTAAAATACATATGGTTGGCTTGAATGTTTATTTTCGTACCGCTAGAACAGGTAGATTCCCACGCGGAGATTCCGCCGCTTCTGCGTCATTTACGGGCTACGAGGCGTTTTTGCCGGCTGCGGTGAGTGTCAGCAGCCGGGCAGCCCTCTATCTGCGTTGCCGCAACCAGCACTCGCGATGACGGCCCCTTCAAGGGTGGCGCGATTGGTGGCGTGCTGGTGCTATCCAAAATCAGGCGGGAGGATTGCGGCAGGTCTCTGACTGCGCGCCTGCTGGCGCACCTGTCGTTACCGACTGGCGCCAGAAGCAGCTTTCCCGTTCCGGGACCCCGCCAAGTGCCACCGTTGAGCCTCAGCTCACCGCCGCCCGCCATCCTACGTCTCGGGCCGCGCCGCGTATCGGGCCCATGCCGTGAGGAACGGCACCAAGCCCCGCCGACCCGTGATCAGATCGGGTGACGGGGCCGAGCCCAAACCACAGCCCAGCCGCTCCGCTGAACGGCCGCTATTCTTGCACGGGCCTCGGCTCCGGCCTGGCGGCTCGCGTCAGGCTCTGGATCACTCGCGGCGGCCGACCAGCCTTCTGGGCGATCTCCGCCTCCTGCTGCTCGATGAGATCACGGGCGGGCTGATCACCGTCCAAGCCGCCCAGGATCTCCACCGGCACGCGCCGGTTCGAGGCGCGGCTGCCGTCCGCGAAGACGATGTCGAACAGAACGGTGCCCCGCTCCTGCGGGAGGGACTTCACGCGCTTGGCCATGCCGAGCTGCTATGCTGGCAAGCTCGGCTGCACCAGACCAGCAGAGTGACGCATGCTGGCTGGCAGTGCACCATCCGGCCTGCCGAGCCCCAGGGAACGGATGGCCGACGCAGCCGTTTCGGGCTTCATGGCACGCCATCTTGGCGAGCCGACGACGACAAAGACCACCAGGATACCGAAATGGCTACCGGCACTGTGAAGTGGTTCAACGAGACGAAGGGCTACGGCTTCATCCAGCCCGATGACGGCGGTAAGGACGTGTTCGTGCACATCTCCGCCGTGGAGCGCGCCGGCATGCGCGGCCTGAACGAGGGGCAGAAGATCTCCTACGACGTCGAGGCCGACCGCCGCTCCGGCAAGGAGAGCGCGGCCAATCTGAAGGCAGCCTAAGCCGTAACGGGCCGCTTGGAGCTTGATGGCGCCGCATCCGTTGCGGCGTCATCGCATGTGACATGGATAGCGCGCAGATGGCTGACGACGTTCCGCACCCCTACTCCATCGAGGTCTCGCCTATGACCAAGCCCGAGGGGCATTTCCAGTGGGCGATCCGCAAAAGTGGCAAGCTGAGCGAGCGCTCCGACCGCCCGCATCGCAGCGAGGCGAAGGCGCATGAGAGTGCGATGGAGGCGGTCGAGCGGGCGCTGAAGCCGGGAACCGATGGCGGGCGTCCCAGGCGCTGACGACCGTCTGGCAAGTCCGGCACAGACGTAATCGGCGTGCGGCCGCGCAGCTAACCCGGTTGGCCTACGACTTCACTGTAGTCAGCTCTTGCAGAATGAGGTCGATTGCACAGACGAGCCGCTCGGCCGTTTGGGCAGCAGCGGGGTTTTGCGACATCGCAATTGCGGCCTGCTGAAGCGTGCGAAACTGCTGAAGGCGCGCGGCTGGATCAACGCCTTTGGCGATGGCTGACTCCACGAGGCCCCGGACCAACTCACGCGCCACATGCCCATCGAGGCCCGGCAGCGTCTGGACCTTCGCAGCTTGATCGCCAGCGCCACCAACATCTGCCGCACCAGTAAAGGTCTATTCTCGGAGCGGAGATTGGTCAGGCTGCCTATTGGGCGGTCGCGCCATCGCATCTCGCTCAGCGACTCGGTCTGACACCCAACCCCTCGGAGACGCTTCGGCACCGTAGGCAGAGCGCTCCTAAACGAAGGCCGGGCGGCCGCCCGATCTGGATGAGGCGCCAGATGGTGAGCACCCTCGGCCCGCGTTGGAACTGGGGTCCAGGATGGGCGGCCTGATCGCGCCTCAGATCCCATTTCCGGGCGCGCCTGCGAGCATCAGAGATCTTCAGCCGGAGGCGGTCAGGCGGCGCCCCTCCGGGAACCGATCACCCGCTGGCCGGTCTACGAGTTAGCGTTCACGGAAACAGACCACCTTCAGCCCGCTCGGTTCGCCGCGGCGGGCTTTTTCACGTCCTCCGGCACCCTGCCCAGCAAACTCCCGTGCGATACCAAACAGAACTGCTGCCGCCAAGCTGGACTTGAACCTAAGGACCAGCTCTGGAGAGTGAGACGTCCTTTGCGCAAGCTCGCTGTTGGTCCTGGCGGCCTCGCGCTCGCCATCACCTTAACGTTTGTCGCCCTCATAGTTCTTTGCGAATTGGCCGGCTTCTCCACGTACGTCGGCCTATGGATGCGGGTGATTGCCGGTATCGGCTACGTCGGGGGAATGTCAGCCGCAGCTCACTGGGCAGAGATGCGCGACCACCCAGGTGCGGCCGAAGAGGATGCGGCATCCAGGGAACAGAACATCCATGCCGGCATGCCTCAGGCTACCAGTGTTGGCCAGCCGAAGGCCGCTTGATCAGGGGGCAGATCTAAGGACGCGCAAAGGTCAGCTGACCACTTCCGCAGATGATCTCGAAGTCACTGCGCAGGCGGATCGCCAAAGCTGGCTCGCAATCCAGTACATCGCGCCGGGCTCGCCATGGGAGAACGGGTCTTGCGAGAGCTTCAATGGCAAGCTGCGCGACGAGTGCCTCCGCCAAGAGATCTTCTACTCGCTCAAGGGAGCCCAGGCCGTGATCGCCCTCGGGCAGAACACCGACAACCGCGTCCGGCCGCACTCGTCCCTGGGCTCCCGGCCGCCCGCACCCGTCACCGTCCCGGATCTGGCCTTCCGTCTACCCATGGCCCCCACCATGCAGTAACCTCTCAATCGGCTCGGTCCAAAATACCGGTCAGGCCACACTCGCCCATGGCAGGCGGGGCCGCGCTTCACGGCCATGGTGTAAGTGAGCCGCTGCCTCATCCAGGCTGACGGCGCACCAAGCGCCCCCGATCTTCACTTCACAGGTCTGAGTGTCGGGGCTGGGCATTTCAAAGACCTGACATGCCGGGATGACCACCACCAGCCTGGAGTTGGATTGACCGGCGCGACAGAACGCCAGCGTTCAGTTCACGCGCTTGCTCCGGCCCTGGACCTCCTGCTGAGCGGCCTCGCAACTCGGCGATCGCCTACTGTGCGGCAATGGCAGGGTCATCCTAATATGCGATCAAACATCCACGCAGCGCCGACTGCTGTGAAGATGCCCAACACTCCGGCAGTGCCGATGAAAAGGCTGATCACGACCCGATCAGACACTCAACCACTCCGAAAGACTGCGGCATTGTCGGCCAGCGCCGTGAGGCGAACTCCGGGCGGCCGCCTGTTCCGAATAAGGCGCCGACGAACTTGGTGGGCGAACCTGATGCTTGGTTGCCTCTAGCAGTTCGCGCGAGCGCTGGATTAGCTGCCCGGCGTTTCGGATCATCCCGCGATCGTACTCGGCAACCGCTGCCCGCCGAGCCATCCTGGCGAAAGCTCTCTCAAGCTTCTCAGGAGAGATCGGCCGCAAGTGGGGCCCCATACCGGTGCTCCGCGCGATGCAGGCGGGAGCACACGTCACTCTCAGCCACCAGCGCCTACGGGTTCAAGAACCGGCTGGTGATTCCAACACCCTGCGCCCGTTCGGCTGAGACGTCCAATCGCTCCTCGCAAGCCGTATTGCCGAGGGCCAGACCCAAGGCAGATCTTCGAGTCGCGCCGGATGCAAGCTGAGGTCCGCATCCAGACAGGAGCAGACGTTCGGCGGATCTCAGCCAGCGGCGTCGAGATTGCGCGTTTCCTGAAACACTGAGACCCTCCGCAGGGTCTGAGCCTTGGTTCCTCGCCGACGAGGAGTGCCTACTCAGCGCCGGGGAGAGCACGATGGCCGAGCACGTGCGCAACGAGGACAGGCGTAAGCGCCAGCAGGTGCTGGCCGACTTCGGTGAGTTCGCTCTGGAATGCCAGGACCTCGACACCGTGCTCAACGAGGCCTGTAGGCTCGTCGCCGACGTGCTCGGCACAGGCCGCGCCAAGATCCTGGAAATCCAGAACGCAGGCCGGTGCCTCTTCGTGCGCGCCGGTGTCGGCTGGAACCCGGACGTGGTTGGCCATGTGCGTCTGCCAATGAGCGAACACTCCTCCGAGACGTTCGCTATCGCGCAAGCCGTGCCCGTCATCTCGCAGGACATCCGCGCGGAGAAGCGCTTCGAGGTCCCCGCCTTCATGAAGGCGGCCGGCGTGGTCGCACTCGCGAACGCACCCATCTTCCTGCCCGGCAGGAAACCCTACGGCCTGCTCCAAGTGGACGCGACCGAGGCGCGGGATTTCACCGATGAGGACACGGAATTCCTGCGCACCTACACCATCCTCTTGGGCCCGGTGATCGACCGGCTGCACAAAGTACGTGACCTGCGCGCGAGCGAGGACCGCTTCCGGTTGGTCGCCGAGGGGGCGCTGGATTACGCGATCTTCATCACGGACTCCGAGGATCGCATCACCGACTGGCTGCCGGGCGCCGCGTCCGTGTTCGGCTGGACACCCGGAGAGGCGGTTGGTCAACCCAGCAGTATCCTGTTCACGCCGGAGGATCGGAAGGCGGGCGAGGATGCGAAGGAGATCGAGACCGCACGGCGCGAGGGCTCGGCGCCGGACGTGCGCTGGCACCTCCACAAGGACGGCTCACGCGTGTTCATCGAGGGCTCGGTGACGACCCTGCGTGACGAGGGCACGCAGGTGTGCGGCTTCCTGAAGATCGGCCAGAACGTCACTGAGCGTCGGATCGCGGACGAGGCCTTGCAGGAGAGCGAGGCGCGGTTCCGGCAATTTGCGGAAGCCGCCTCATCGGTGGTGTGGGTCAGGAACGCCGAAACGCTGCGGTTCGAGTATGTCAGCCCCGCCTTCGAGCGGCTCTACGGTATACCGTCGGAGCAGGTGCTGGCTGGCCACGACCTGAAGGCCTGGGCCAAGTTGATCCTCGCGGATGACCGAGGCCGGGTCATGGACGCGCTCCGCAGCGTGCGGTCCGGCGAGCCGATCCAACATGAGTTCCGCATCCGCCGCCCGAACGATGGTGAAGAGCGCTGGATCAGTGCGACGGACTTCCCCCTGGTCGATGCGGCGGGCCGGGTGCAACGCATTGGCGGCATCTACTCGGACATCACCGAAGAGAAGCGGACCGGCCTGCGCTTGGAGACGCTCGTCAACGAGCTGCAGCATCGCTCGCGTAATCTGCTCGGCGTGATCACCTCGGTGGCGAACCAGACGCTGAGCCAGGGCGGCTCCATGGCCGATTTCGAGATCCGGCTCGGGGCGCTCGGCCGCGCGCATGGGTTGCTCAGCCAGTTCGGCAGCGACACGGTCGAGCTCGGCGCGCTGGTGCGCCTGGAGCTGGCTGCGCACGTTTCCGCCGCGCCGCCGAAGGTGGTCGTGGCCGGTCCGACGGTGCACCTCACGGCGCGACAGGTGCAGAACTTCGCCCTGGCTTTGCACGAATTATCCACGAACGCGGTGAAGTACGGCGCGCTGAAACGGGACACGGGCCGGCTGTCGGTCACCTGGGCCCTGACCCGCGACCAGCGCGACCGTCGCAGGCTGCTCCTGAACTGGATCGAGAGCGGCGTGCCGATCCAGCACGCGACGGTGACGCGGCGCGGCTACGGGCGCGAGCTGATCGAGAACGCGCTCACCTATGCATTGCGCGCCAGGACCGAGTACGTGCTCGGCGAGGACGGCGTGCGCTGCCAGATAGAACTGCCACTTACCTGATGTGTGTGGGAGCGGCGCCCCGCGCGATCTGCAAAGGTGAACGGTCTGTGGCAGGCGCTGAGAGGCTCTATGCCCGAAGCAGCAGGGCCGCTCGTTGGCCGTCGTGTTCTGGTGGTTGAGGACGAGTACCTGATTGCCATGCAGGTGAAGCGCTGGCTGCAGGTGGCCGGCTGCGAGGTGCTCGGCCCGGTGCCGAGCGTGGATCAGGCCCTTGACCTGATCGAGACGTGCTGCCCCGACGCTGCGGTGCTCGACGTCGACCTAGGCTACGGCGACAGCGCTTATCCAGTGGCCGACAAGCTCGACATCCTGGCCGTGCCATATCTGTTCGCCACGGCTGACGCGGGGCTGGCCGACACCTCGGTCCACGGCCGCCGACCGCGACTGAATAAGCCGTTCCTTGAGGCCGAGCTGGTGCGTGCCATGGCCGAGCTTGTCGCAACATCACGGAACGCTCCGTAAGCCGCCTCAAGTAGGACGAGCTGACTCGATCCTTTTGAAGTTCCCAGCCGCGCCGGGTGGCGGCCTCGTTCCGAAAGCCGCGTTACGTAGGTTCATTGTGGAGGACACGACAGCGGTTCACATGATGCGTCGAGAAACGTTTTCCGCCGCGGTCCTGACGTTGCTCACTAGCGCTCCGCTGGCCTGGGCGGCAGGCAATCCGGTCTCCGTGCCAGAGATTGAGGTCGGACGTGGCACGTGGCGGACGCAGGACGGGAGCTTGCTGACCTGCAGCGGTAGCTGGATCGCACACCGGGCATGAACCTTCGCGAACCAAGACCCGGTTAAACCTGTTCGCTTCTCTAGGGCTCACCGCCTGCTTAGGGGGGCTCCTGGATGGCACGGTAGGACGGAATAGGGCTGAGATGGCGGATGAGATCCCGAACATCCCCGGAGGTCCACACCTACGGACGGTGGCGATGCCACGCGACACCAACGCAAGCGGCGCCATTTTCGGAGGTTGGACCGTCTCTCAAATGGATCTGGCCGGAGGCACCTTCGTAGCTCAGCGTGCTAAAGGTCGTTTCGTTACGGTCAGTATTGATGCCATGCGTTTCCTCAGGCCAGTCTCGGTCGGCGATGAGGTCAGCGTTTATTGCACTCTCAAGGAGCAGGGCGACACCTCCTTGGCGGTCAAGATCGAGACTTGGGTTCGGGACCGATCAGGGACTAACCCGGAGAAGGTTACCGAAGGCGTATTCACCTACGTCGCACTAGATGAGGACGGGAAGCCCCGCACTCTGGACAGCACTGGTTCCCAATTGGCCAGAACGTAGGTTTGCTCTGAGCGGGGCAACACTCGCATCACGAAGGTCCCCGACCTCAGTCGGGCATCGACCCGAGTGTCATCAGGCAACACGGTACTGAGAGTGCCTGCGTCGCTGGCGGGCAGGCGAACCGGAGCCGTTCGAGAACGTTTGTTCCTCATGGAACACGTTTTCTGTCGCATCGTGATCAGTGCGCCGGAGTGCACGGTCAAAATTGAGTCTGACACTGAACGAAAAGCAGGGGAGGCCGCGGAAGCTATCCTGCGGCTTTCCAAGGGAAGAACTCAGGCCGTCACCATAGAAATTCAGTGCTTAGATGGCCCGGCCGGCGACCGTATCCTGAGCTACCTTTCGAATTTGGCAGACGAACTAGAGCGTGCCTGAACACTTTTCCACCCGAAGATCTGGGAGCCGGTCAAAGTGCTTCGGGGTCCGATACCGGATGATTAATAGAAATGCTATTCTTTTTCTCCAATCGCCTCGGCTGTGCTGGCTCGATCCTTCTTTCCTTTATCCTCACCGTGCTGTTGATCGCGGTCTTCCGAGGGTTCTAGGCACGCGTGTGCTGACCCGGCTGTCTGATTTTCAGACGATCGAATGCGTCGGTTTCAACGATATGGCCAGCTTCATCCAGGTGCTTGGGTAGGATCGAGGAGGGGTGACGGTCGGCCCACTACCGGTCGAGGCACCTGACAGCACCGGAACTCACCCCCAGCAGCAGGATTCTCCTGGTAGGACGAGTCTTCCTGCCGGAGGCCATATAAGCCATGGTGGAACCCCACACCCTAGGCGCGGACGCCCGAAGCGATGCCGCAAGAGCAAGCAATCTTATCGCAAGCGATAAAGTCGAGGGAACAGAAGTTCATCTGGGCGGCTCGGCTTCGATTGGATACATCAAGAGGCTGCTGATCGATAAGCCGTCGGGCAGGATAGTCTACGCTATTGTGCGCCTGACCGGCATGAGCAGCCAGCCTGCAGGTGAACGCGCCGTTCCCTGGCAGGCTCTCACCTACAACGCAGAACTTGGCGCTTACGACATTAACGGCACGGACGAGCAACTCAGGTCGGGGCCAATCTATCCTGAAACTACCAGCGATCCCACGTTTGATCCGGCGTGGGAGGAACACGTCCATCACTACTTTAACACGGAACCTTACTGGAACACAGAAGCCGACCGCGCAACTGATGTGCCGTTCGGCAAAAAGAAGACTTGAAGCACGGAGCGAAAACTCGTGCTTGGGAGCACAGTAGCAGACAGCACGCAACCTTCTGGACTGTGTTTTGCCCGAGAGGTGCAACGATGACGCTCACGCTTGCCGAGGCCAAACAGATCGTTGATGCGGTCCTCAGCCATGCGCATGACCATTCGGCAAAGGTCAGCACCTGCGTGTGCGACGAGAACGGCCGCTTCATCGCCCTCAACAGGATGGACGGCGCTGCCGCGACCACCAACCGCCAAGCTATCGGCAAAGCCATCGCTTCGGCATCGACCGGGCGCCCGAGCGACTACATGCCAAATCCCGACGAGGTGTCAGGCGGGTTTGCCACCGTTACGGGAGAAGGGATGCCGCTGAACCATCGACAGGGCGGGCTGCCGATCTACCGCGACGGTGCGCTGATCGGCGCTTGCGGGGTCAGCGGGGCTGGCGCGAACTCGATGGACCAGGCGTGCGCGCAGGCCGGCATCGGCGCCGTGGACGGGTTACGTTCGGACGACCTGACCGTGTTTCCGGGATGCTGCTAGGCAGCCGCGTGAGGGTCGGCGCGGCGGAGGATCCGAACACCGCAGGCGCATCGTCAATGGGTAAGCCAGATGGCCCCGCTGACGATCACGGCAGCCGATACGATGAAGCCGATATAGGTCGGAATGACCCAGGATTGCCGAGCATACGGGTAACCGGCGGGCCGCCTCGGCCGGTTCTCAGCCGCCGTCTTCCTGGCCAGCGCGATCCGCTCAGGTGAGGGCGGCGTGCCGCCTGCCTCGTCGCAGGTGCCGAGCTGCGCCATGCCCACGTCGTAGTGCTCGACCTTGTCGCCTGTCGCGCCGCTGTCGATGTCGGCTTTCAGCATGGCCGTGGTCGGCCGATCGGAGGCGGGCGGCTCTGCCACATGCAAGTTGCCAGGGGACGGTGGGGTCTTGGATCGAAACAGCATAGGGGTGCCTTTCAGGGCCGTAGCGTCGAATATCCCTCGATGCGCCATCGGTTGAGTGGGGAGTGCAAGCTGGCCGTCTTGTGGGCTGGTGTGTGACTCCCGGCGATTGCTCTGCCGGGGCACGGGAGGGCTTGCTCGGACAATCGCCGAGAGGCGTTCAGTCCGACGCGAAGCCGTTTAGCCGCCACCGCCGTTGCCGCCAGCGCCACCGCTGCCCGTCGAGCCGACGCGTGAAGGCTGGTCTTCGTTGCCGGCGGCGGCGGAGTCCTCCGCGATGCCGTCGGCAGCTCGACCAGTCGGCGAGTAGGTGGCGGCTCCTTGATCACCGGTCGAGCCCGGCTGGTGGGTGACGACGCCGGGTGCGCCGCGCGGGACGATCACAGTCGTGCTGGAGGGTGTCTCGATGACTTGAGCGAGGGCGGGCGTGACGATCATCGCTGCGACGGCCGCAACGAGGGTAAGCGAGGTCATGAAGGCCTTTCATAGGGTGGGGCATCGGGAACGGTCTGAAGCACGCGATGTGTCCCCAGCCCGGTGTCACAGGGCCGGGCAGCGGCGGCCCTGGCAGCTCGGCGACTGTGAGCGCCACTGCAACGGAAAAGCCGACACCGTGAGGCGGCGGGAGTGCCGTGCTCGATAAGCGGCTGACCTCAACCCGAAGGAGCATCCGGCAGCGGCATCCAGTGCGTCGGGATCCCGCCGTCCCACGGAGCCGGCTTAGCCCCGGTCCATAGGCGCCACTCTCCCGTATGCTTATGGTTGTACCGGGTCAGAACGCCTGCGAACTGGTACGTGCCGTCGAAGAGAAGAACTCTGCTCCCCTCCTCGGACGGTGCCGTCTCCATCGTTTCCCATTGACCTTCCATGGTCGATCACCAATGCGGCTCTGTGCCCACTCACAGTAAACATGCGGCTTCGATCACCAAGACAGCACTACATTCTCGCGGACTGGCGCTTCGGCGTTGGCGGCTGGCCGTCCGCTTCCCTGCGTCCTCTATGCCGCTGGTGAAGACCCGCGCTCAGTCCAATGCCGCCCGGCGATTATTGCCAACAGCCATCGCTTTCCGGTCGCAGCCGATCGGTGTCCGGCTCGGGGGCACCTGAAGTACGGCAGATTGATCGACTCGACCTGCGGGTTGGCGCGGATCAGCCCTATGGCGGCCCGCTCCCACCATCCGCCGTAAATGGTGTCAGAGCTGCTTTACGCGTCTGGATGTCCCGTTAGTCCGAAACCAATCCCAGAGCAGGAACGCCGGAAACGGGAGCACGATAGCGAAGAAGATCCAGTCGAACATCTGGGGCATGGCAGCCTCCTCCGGTTTATAAGATTCCAACTCGCATTGGGAGCCGCAGATCCCAGCGCCTCTTTCAGATCATCCACCACCAGCAGCCCTGAATGAAGCTCAGCAGGCTGGGGCATCCGCGGGTGAGGCCGCAGACGGAGCTCAAGAGGAAATTGCAGCTCGTCTAGTCGGCCCCTGCCGCAATGGATTGTCTTGCAGAAGGCGATGATTGGCATCGGATCCAAGATTTTGCTGCGGATAGCTGTCGTCCTCTTTATCAAACTGGGGTAATTCTGATCACAGCCGTCACAAGGTAGGATCAGTGTTCTGCAAAGCCCGCGAGGATCGCACCGCATGCCTGTCAGCGATCGGGCGGCCAAATAGCGGGACGTTGAGCGGCACGCGCTCCTGCCGCCGCTCCACCGCCGGGAGTAGCGCGGACGTGAAGGTTTTCGCCGCTCCTCGCACCTCGGATCCAAGTGGAGGGACCTGGGTTGAACGAGCACAGCTCGAAACGAGCGGCGAAAGCTCTGCTTATCTTATGTTGAAGTACTCACTCACCCTTGCCGTCTTGTACACCGCAGGAATGCCTATCGTGGCAAGCTCGCAGGAGCGTCCTTCGACCCCAGACATGACCTGCCGGCAAGCCAAAAGTGTTTTGTCGTCGCGCGGCGCCTTGGTGATGGGGACGGGTGGTTTCACCTACGACCGCTTCGTGCGTGACCGCAGCTTTTGCGATCCGACACAGGTGACGTCCAACGCCTTCGTACCGACGCGCGACGATCCAGAGTGCCTCGTCGGCTATCGCTGCATCGATCCTGGGCGGGACTGGTTCGGCGACGACGAATAGAGCCTGCGCCTCGGAAAGGCGCGCCTCAAACCCTCGTCCCCTCGCCGTTCGCCGGGGAGGGACACCTCCGATTTCCGCGCGATTCCACTTTGATCAGCGCCAGCGATGATGACGAGCGCACCGATCAGGCATGCGAAAACTAACCCGCATTCACGCGAGAGGCCTGGGCGGGCCGTAAGCTCGTATCTCGAACCTCTCACAAAACGGCGCTTGGCTATGAAAGCACCCCCTTCGTGGGAAGACAGCCCGCACATCCGCGAGATGATGAGGCTTCTAAGCGAGCCTCCCGAAATGCCAGGGCTTCGAGAGGAAGAAGCCTTCTTCCAAGAGCTCATGGCGCTTGAGACTGCGGCAGCTCTCGCGAACGCACCGGAGTCCACGCTCGAGATCATCAGGCGGTTACGGCGTATCGCGGGACGCGCGGCGTTGTCGTTGGCTCCGCCTGCCTCGACCGGAGTTCGAGGACACTGACGTCCCCCGTGTAAGGTGCTTCTGGCAGGCGCAAGATCTGCTATCGAGCCGCAGTCGACGCCGAAGATGGGAGCCGCCTCAGACATCAAAGATCTCCGCCATGTCGCGATCGACAGGCAGGCCCGCGGCCCGGCTGAGCGAGGCCTCGATCGCGCGGCCGGTCATGCTGGGTTTGGCGTCCAGGCTCGCCTGGTCGGCGGCTTGGCGCTTGGCCTCGGTGCTGGCTTAGCGGCATGCGAAGCCTCACCCTGCCTTTGGTAGGCAGGGTTCCAGACTTTGCCCTTTGCCGAATCGGACGTTCGGCTTTGCGCCGATTGCGTTGAAAAACTCGGGACCGAGCTGAAGCAGCACTGCAAGCCGCGCTCGCTGGAGAAGGTCCTGCTATCACATCGGCCAGAACTCACCGCCTAGGTGGACTTGCATCGGCTAGGGAAGACGAAACTTCTTAGGGGCGCCTCCTTAGAGCTCGCTTGAAGCGACGCCTCCGCGTTTTTTCAACAAAATCCGCCCATCCCGGTCGTTCAGACTTGCTCAGCATCATCTCAGAAGCGGACTTTCCCGCCCAAAAGGCCGGTCGCAAGCACGCTGAACCATAGAAGGCGGACGTCGAGTAGAACGACAGGCAGCTTGCACGACCGAGTTCGCCAGCAGCCAGCCAAACCCGGAGGCACTTGGGTCGGCCGTGTTGAGGGTACGGACTGTAACATTCACCGATCCACTTCACCGAACACGATATCGAGCGTGCCGAGCACGCACGACACGTCGGCTAAGAGGTGCCCGCGACATAACCAGTCCATCGCCTGAAGATGCGCGAAGCAGGGAGACCTGATCTTGCAGCGATAGGCGCGGTTCGAACCGTCAGAGACGAGATAGACGCCGAATTCGCCTTTCGGCGCCTCGGTCGCCACGTAGACCTCGCCCTCGGGCACGTGGAAGCCCTCGGTGTAGAGCTTGAAGTGGTGGATGAGCGCCTCCATCGAGCGCTTCATCTCCCGGCGCGGCGGCGGCGCGAACTTGCCGTCGAGCGCCGCGATCGGCCCCTGGCCGGCGGGCTCGCGCAGCTTGGCGATGCATTGCTTCATGATGCGCACCGACTGGCGCATCTCCTCCATGCGGATCACCTGGCGATCGTAGGTGTCGCCGTTCTTCCCCACGGGAATGTCGAATTCCATCTCCTCGTAGCACTCGTAGGGCTGCGCCTTGCGCAGGTCCCACGGGATGCCGGAGCCGCGCACCATCGGCCCTGAGAAGCCCCACTGCATCGCCTCGTCCACCGACACGATGCCGATGTCCACCGTACGCTGCTTGAAGATCCGGTTGCCCATGACGAGAGCGTCGAGGTCGTCCAGCACCCCCGGAAAGGTGTCACACCACGCGTCGATGTCGCCGATCAGCTTCGGCGGCAGGTCCTGGTGGACGCCGCCGACCCGGAAGTAGTTGGCGTGGAGCCGAGCGCCGGAGGCCCGCTCATAGAAGATCATCAGCTTCTCGCGCTCCTCGAAGCCCCAGAGCGGGGGCGTGAGGGCGCCGACATCCATCGCCTGCGTGGTGACGTTCAGCAGATGCGACAGGATGCGGGTCAGTTCGAGGAAGAGAACCCGGATCAGCTGGGCGCGCCGGGGCACCGTGATGCGCGCGAGCTTCTCGATGGCGAGGACGTAGGTTTCCTCCATGGCCATCGGCGAGACGTAGTCGAGACGATCGAAGTACGGGATCGTCTGCATGTATGGCTTGTACTCGATGAACTTCTCGGTGCCCCGGTGCAGGAGCCCGATATGCGGATCGACCCGCTCGACCACCTCGCCGTCGAGTTCCAGCACGAGGCGCAGCACGCCGTGCGCCGCCGGATGCTGCGGGCCGAAGTTGATCGCGAAGTTGCGAATATTATGCTCTGCCATCGGTGGCCCTACGCTTGCGGTGACAGGTGGGCGTCGAAAGCTGGCGCGGTCGGCCGCAGGGGGCCGGAAGCGGGGTGCCCGAGCTGGGCGTCAATTCGCCAGAAGGTCGCCAGCGCCTGCCCGACGATCTGGTCCATGTTGTCGTAGCGGTGGGTTGCCGCGCGGACGAGGAGATGCTGCGGACGCTGCCAGACAGAGCCCAAGCGCAGGTGCGAGGAGCAGACGAGCCTTGGTCTCGGCGGCTGGATCGCGCCGGTTCCGGTTTGCGGCCGATCGGGATCTCGGGAGAGTGTTGCGGCAGCGGTACGGCCCTCAAGACACGAGTTCCGCTCACACCATCACCTCGGTTCCAAACACTACGAACAGTCGAACAATCCCCGGAAGGCGCCGGTTGTTCGACATTCGTGTAATTATTTTCCGTTATGCTGAGTAACTTATGTTGATAACCTAGATTTGCTATTCATATATGGCGTGTGAGGCGATTGATAACTGGATCCTGGTAGCCGATGAGGGCCGGGCCTTCGAAGACAAGGAGCCGATCGAGCAGGCGGATGCGAGCCCGATACGCGGAGTTCGGCATTTGCTCCTTCAGAAGAGTGTGCAGCTTCTGGATTACGGAAGCGGGGACGGGCCGGAACCGCTGTTCCGTGTCTCGGCGCCCGTTGCCCGCTGGGTGGGACGGGGCGTTCACGCCGTTGGACCAGAAGCGGGTGCTGTGACCTGCAACGCTTCCGGGACCGGATTGATCGAAACGTCGTCGGCGAAGGCCGGAATCCGGCCCAGATCGGCATGGTCACCGAGCACGCGGCGCGCCGACAGGATTTTCTGGAATGCCTGCCGGTTGGCTCCGGAATTCCGTGCCAGATCTTCAAGCCGGCGCAGTTTCTCGATCGTCAGAGCTGTTGCCGCTTCAGCCGAAGTCGGATTGTTGCTCACGAGTTGCTGAACCAGCCAAGCCGTGTGGTCGTCCAAGTCGATAAGATTTTTACTCATGGCGGCCGTTCCGTCGAGCGTCATCATCGTTCCGGACATAGGCCGCGAAGGAGAGCCGATCATTAACCTAATAGAGCATCCGGAGTGTTGACTATATTGCGTGTGTTTTCGAACTTTTTTGATGCGTTGCGTTGCCTGCCCGTTCAATGCCAGTCCGCGCCAAGCTTAGCAGCGCCACTGGCTGGTCCAGGTGCCGGGGCAAAGTCTGCAGATCCGCTTTTACCGTCGGTCCGTCGTGCCCGGAGCTGTCCCGCTGCTTGTGGCGGTGACGCGTGCGACGTTGCCGTAAGCGGAATGCCCGTTCGGGGCCGCGCCGCTGGAATCGCCGACGGTGCCACCACTGCCGATGTTCTTGTCCTCGGTTCTGGAGGACTCCGTCGCGATGTTGTCGCCAAAGTGGCCATAGCTATTGGCACGTCCGGCACCGCCGGTTTCCCGAGTGACCGACATCGTGTTTCCAGCCGAGTTGAGCGCAGCCACGATGCCGCGGATGGTCAGGAGCTGGTGGGGCATGGGACGATTCTAGTGCGTTCTTCCTAGCCAAGCGGGCCGGTGCAGCTCAATTCTGGGGCGCGGTTGCTCGTGAGCCTGCTCCGCAGCAGACGCGTCCGGAAGCTCGGGCTTAATCGCTACGGAGTAGACCGAACTGCGATCACGGGAGCGATGCAGGAACGGAACTCTTCGAATCGCGCCTCGCCAGAACCGTTCGCTGAGTGAGGACAGCCTACCGGGTGATGCGCTTCGGTGAGATCGGGTCACTGGCCGGAAAGGTTTCTTCGATCGCCTCGTCCAGCAATTTCTCCTGACGCTGCCTCAGATCTTCGCCAGCGCGGCGCGGCCCGGGCGCGGCATCCGCGGCCTGATCGGCATTGAACTGACCGCTTGAACGGACTTCGTCCTCGCGACGGGTCTCGACTTCCTGGCTGGATGATGAGTGACTTGGATGAGAGTTCGCCACCAGACACCTCCTGCGGCTTTAGTCTATCAACCCCTGCGCGGGTGGGTTGTTCGGGTCGTGATGATCCGCTCGTGGCGCCTTGGCTGAGTGGCTGCATCATCGGCCAGACCTTCGAGGATCCTGTCCCGCTTGATCCTGAGCGGGTTCAGCAGCGGTGCACCGCGGTTTTGCGTCAAGAGCCGCCGATCGGCTGAGGACGCGGCGCGTGAAGCGCCGGCCCGCTGACGCGGACCTGCAGAGCAACGGAGAGGACCGCAGTCCCGATCGTGTTCCGGCTCAGGCCAGGTCCACAGCGGCCCCGCAAAGCGGCCGAACTCGGGCCGACATGCTGGGTTGTCCTGGTATTCAACCGCGGCGATGGATGATGGCAGGACGCGCGTAGACACTTCGTCTCCGACTCCGCCCGCAACCTTGTCGGAAGAATCTCGACCGGCCTGTTCCTGTCGTCTGCAGATATGGGTCGGGATACCGGCTCTCCAGGACTGCGAAAGAATCATCGGAGGCCGTCCGTACGGCACGCGGCGCCGATGACGGCAGCCTCGAAGTCGTCTCGATGGGGCGCGAACGTTGAGATTATCGGAGCCAGACGATGCAGGTGTGCGACGTGATGACCTCGGGGGTTCGAGCGATCGAGCCAAACCGCACCGTGCGTGACGCGGCGCGGCTCATGGATGAGCTCAATGTCGGCATCCTGCCGGTCTGCCGGGACCGGCTCTTGGTTGGCGTGATCACGGATCGCGACATCGTCGTCCGGTCGACCGCCGCCGGACAAGCGCCTGGGGACCAGCGCGTGCAGGAGATCCTCACGGCGGACGTGACCACCTGTCAGGCGGAGGAGGATTCCGGTGCGGTCCTCGGCCGGATGCGCGCCTTGCAAATCCGGCGCATGCCCGTGGTGGATCGGGACGGGCAGATCGTCGGCCTGCTGTCCCTGGGCGATCTGGCTGCGGCCGGAGCTCCGAATACGGGTGCGGCCCTGCACGACATCTCGTTTCCCGCCGAGCCCGACCGGTCCGGAACGCCGAGTTCCGGACGCGCGGACCCAACCCGCAACGCCCGGCCCATCCCGCTCTCGGCGGAGGAGCAGCAAGAGCTCGCCCGTCGCTTGGCAAAACCGCCGGAGCCTCGTCGCGATGCCGGTCGTGCGCCCGATCCGGACGGCGCCGGGCAGGCATCCCGCGACGAGGACGATGTGCGAGCCGCCTTCGGCATAGCCGGCAGCCCGGCCAGCGGCGGATCCGGGCGCATGCCAGGCGGGTTCGGAGGCGACGGCTACAACACCTATGGCGCGCGGTTCGGGCCCGGCGAGGCCCAGCCGCGGCCCGCCACCCTGAGCGACGACGTGAACCATATCCCCACCCCGGACGCCGCTCTGGATGGCCCGGTCGGCGACGAGGGAGGAGGTCCCAGCACCTCCCCAAAGCCGCAGATCGAAGAGGGTCACGTGGGTCGGGTCGTGTTCTCCAGTAGGCCCGACGACCCTGCCGGCGGTCCCGGCCGCGGATAGGCGCGCTTCGACGGGTCCGGTTCATCGCCGAAGGAGCAGCGGACCCATGCGTCCTGATGCCGAACACCGCCTCGGGATCCTGAGCGCACGCCCAGCCGCGCGTCCGAGCAGGCCTGCGCCGTCGGGGGATTCCGTGCACGGGACCCGGCGGCTCGGGCTCGGCGCCGGACGGGACGGTCTGATGCATGTTCCGGCCGCCGTGGCACCGGACACGCCGGCCCCCCTCCTGATCATGCTCCACGGGGCCGGTGCTTCCGCATCCAACGTGATGCCTCTGGTTACCGATGCGGCCGACACACACGCTGTCCTCGTCGCGGCGCCCGACGCCCGCGGCTCCACGTGGGACATCATTCAGCACGGATACGGGCCCGATGTCGGGTTCCTCGATCGAATGCTCGATCGGATCTTCGATGCCTACGCCATCGATCCAGCGCGCATCGCCATCGCGGGCTTCTCGGACGGTGCGTCCTATGCCCTGTCGCTCGGTCTCGGGAACGGCGCCTTGTTCAGCGATATCCTGGCGCTGTCGCCGGGCTTCGCGGCGCCCTCGCGAACGGAGGAACGGCCGCGCATCTTCATCGCACACGGTCGAGAGGATCCTGTCCTGCCGTTCGCGCGCTGCGGGGACCGCATCGCTGCCGCGCTCATCCAATCCGGCTACGACGTCGCGTACCGGCCGTTCAGCGGCGGGCACATAGTCCCGGCCGAGATCGTCGCGATGGCCTTCGCGCGCTTCATGAGCTGATCGCCCCGCGATCGAACCGGCATCCGGCGCCGGACCCCGTTGAGGCTGATGATCCCATGCCACCTTCCGCAGACCGCGATCGCCTCGCCGAACTCCTGCGCCGGAACGCCGAGCCGTTGCCGCCGCCCGAGGAGGCCGGCTTCGGCGCCTGCTTCGATCGGTTCGGGGAGGCCAGGATCGTCCTCCTCGGCGAGGCGACGCACGGGACGGCCGAGTTCTACCGCGCCCGCGCCGCCATCACCCAGCACTTGGTCGAGCATCACGGCTTCCGGATCGTGGCGATCGAAGCGGACTGGCCGGATGCCGCCCATCTCGACCGCTTTCTGGTCCACCGCAGCGAGACGCCGTTCCCGGGCGATGCCTTCGCGCGCTTTCCGACGTGGATGTGGCGCAACGCGGAGATCCTGAGCTTCGTGACGCACCTGCGGGCGCTCAACGCCGATCGAGACTGGGACGCGCGCGTGCGCCTCCGCGGATTGGATGTGTACAGCCTTGAGGCCTCGATGGAGGCCGTGCTGCGCTACCTGGACGCGGTCGATCCGGCCGCCGCCCGGCAGGCGCGCGACCGGTACGGCTGCCTGAGCCCGTGGCACGCCACGCCTGAGCGCTATGGCCGCGAGGTGATGTTCGGGGCCAAGCATCCCTGCGAGCCGGCCGTCACCGGGATCCTTCAGGATCTTCTCGAGAAGCGCCTCACCTACGCGGCCGAGGACCCCGAAGCCTATCTCGACGCAGCCCAGAACGCCCGCATCGTGCGTGCGGCCGAGCAATACTACCGCACCATGTACCGAGGCTCAGTGGAATCGTGGAACGTGCGTGATCGCCACATGTTCGAGACGCTTCAGAACCTTGTGGCTCAGGGCGCGAAGGCGGTCGTGTGGGCTCACAACTCGCATGTCGGCAACGCGGCTGCGACGGCGATGGGCAGGGAGGGCGAGTTCAACATCGGCGAGTTGGCCAAGACGGCGTATGGCGACGCGGCGGTGCTCATCGGCTTCGGGACCGACCGGGGCACGGTCGCGGCCGCAGATGATTGGGACGAGCCCATGCAATGCATGCGCGTGCGCCCCGTCCGGGCCGACAGCCACGAGGCCTTGTTCCGCGCGGCCGGTCACGCCCGCAGCCTGACCGACCTGCGCGGTCCGCGTGCGCGCGAATTGAGGGAGGCCTGGGCCCATCCCTACCTCGAACGGGCTATCGGCGTGGTCTACCGTCCCGACACCGAACGCACGAGCCACTACTTCGAAGCGGTCCTGCCGGAGCAGTTCGATGCCTTCGTGTGGTTCGCCGAGACCAGCGCCGTCACGCCTCTGTCCGTGCCCGAGACGCAGCCGGGCGAGAGCGAGACGTACCCGACCGGCCTCTAACGATGCGCACCCTGACCCTCCTGGCGTTTCAGCGCCGGGCCCGAACCATCGCCGCGGAGCCCGGGTTCCCCTCCCGTGGAGTTCCAGAGCAGGGAGGGCGCCATGCCGGTCTCGATCAATGACGCGCAGCGTAAGGACGCCGCCGAGCGTGTCGCGGCAAACCAGGGCCAGCCGAGCGCCAACCAGGGCTTCTCGTCCGCCGAGCCGCCGCAGGCGCCCAAGGGTCTCTCCACGCCCCTACACCCCGGCGGGACCCGGCCGGGCGGGGGCCGGCCGCCGGCGCCGGCTCGATGGGCACGGGTGGGGGCCAGGACGCCGACGAGCCGACCGGCTCCCTCAAGAGCGCGGAACGCTGAACCGGCCTTCTGAGCCTCAGACCCGCCAGCCATAACGGGAGATGTCGTATGTCCGTCGACGGGAAAGGCGAGGACCGGGCGGAGGGCTTGGCCGGCGACAGCGTCGCCGGGGCCCTCTCGCCGCCCAGCCAGAGCAGTCCGGATCATGCCGAGGCCGGCGACCGGACCCAGAGCCATCGGAGCCTCACGGGCGCGGATTTGCCCGCGGCGCGGGACGCTGACCCGGACCGGCCGAAGCCGGAAGACCGCTACAAGCCCTGAACTCCGGTGCCACCCGGCTTTCCGGACGCCTGGGCGACCGCCATCCGCAGGGTTCTGGACACCGCGACCCGCATCCTCGTGCTCGGTCCCGCGGACAGCGGGAAGAGCACCCTGTGCCGCCTACTGCTCGAGCAGGCGCGTGGGGCCGACCGGTCGGCCGCGATCCTCGACCTCGACCTGAGCCAGAAGCTCATCGGACCGCCCGCCTGTGTCACCCTCGGCACCGTCACGCGGCAGGGCCCCGTGCTCCGCGGCTTCGCCTTCGCGGGGACGACGGACCCCGTTGCGGCGGGCAGCCTGCTCCTGGCCGACGCCGCACGCCTCGCGGCCTGCGCAGCCGCCGACCTGCACGTCGTGAACACCTGCGGCTATCTCGGGGGCCGGGGTCTTGCCTTGAAGCGGGCAGCCATCGCGGCCACGGCGGCCGATACCCTGCTCATACTCGGCCAGGACCCAGCAGGGGCTGCCCTGCGCTCCTTCGCGACGGGACGAACCGTCCTGTGCCTGCCGGTCGCGCCGCAGGCTCGCCGGAAGACATCAGGGGAGCGGCGGGCGGCGCGCCGGGCGGCGTTCGCGACCTACTTCGCCGACAGCCGGCTGGTTCACCTGCCCGATGGTCCCGCCATCGGCTCGCCCTCCTCATCGGTCCTCTCGCCGGGACGCCTCGTCGGCCTCGCCGATTCGGACGGGACGGAGCGGGCAATCGGTGTGCTCGACTGCGCCGACAGCACGCGCGGCGGGATTTGGCTGCGCACGCCCCCGCCGCCATTCGCGATCGGCGAGATCCGGCCCGGAGCCCTGGTGCTGGACGCGGCTTTCGACGCACGGCCCGTTGCGGACGGTTCAGGCAGGCCGCAGCAACGCCTGGATGCGGTCGGCGACGAATTGGACCGCGAGCGCGGCCAGCAGCACGCCGAAAAGCCGCGGTAGCACCGCGTTGCCCGTCGTCCCGCAGCAGCAGGCAGGGATTGCCGCGGCGGAACGCGGTTCAGGCGATCCGAGAGGTCCCCTCAGGCCCCGGCGGGAGGACGGATTGCGGGCGGAGCGACATGAGCGGCCTCCGGGCGGGACGGCCATCCCACACCCAGCTCACCATCGCTCGGATTTCGCCAATAGAGTCGGACCGTTTTCCGCACAACCGCAGGCCGCGCATGTCTTTCGACGCCGGAACTTAAATGCTGCGATGCCCTGCTTGCCGCGTGGAGCAACTGAAAGCGGACCAGTGGTTTTCGACCAGACTACCTCACGCCGGATCGCTAGCGCGCGCAGAACATAGTTAGTGGCCGAGGGGCACCCTTGAGACTCCGTATGTTCAAACCCGCCCGTGAACCAGGTCATGGATGAAACCTAGCTTCTGGATGACGGCAGGCGAAAGCACGAAGGGATAGAGGTCGCGATTGCCCATGGCGCGGTTGACGCAGTTCATCGCAAAGACGAACGGCAGCCATGCATCGATGATGGGCCGAATGCCGTTTGCCTCATATGGATCGAAGTTGACGCGAGCGGACAGTGCGTCAGTGTTGCCGAGGGACGGCTTAACCTCGAGCCCGAAGGCACTCGCCATCTCCAGCGTGTCGACGATGTGCAGGTAATGCGCCCAGGTCTCGGCGAAGTCCTCCCACGGGTGTGAGGTCGCATAGGTGGACACGAAGTGCTCCTGCCAGTCAGGGGGCGCGCCGTCCGCGTAGTGCCGCTGGAGTGCCGCCCCATAGTCCTGAGTATCGTCGCCGAACATGGCTCGACAGGCTTCGAGCTTGCCGCCATCGCGCACGAGGATATCCCAGTAGTGGTGACCGACCTCGTGGCGGAAGTGTCCGATTAAGGTGCGGTACGGTTCGCCCATACCCTTGCGCCGCTTCTCGCGCTCCACATCGTCCGCCTCCACGAGCGCGATGGTGATCAGACCATTATCGTGTCCAGTCAGCACCTTCGGGCCTTGTGTTTCCGGCGGGTCGGACAGGAAGTCGAAGAGCAGGCCGTGTGCGGGATCCTCGTTGCGGGTCTTCAGCGGCAGGTTCCAGCGCAAGAGCGTGTAGAACAGGCGGTGCTTGGCCACCTCGATCTGCTGCCACGCTGCGAGTTGGGGTGGGTCGGAGACGTTCGGAATCGTGCCATTGTGCCGGCAGGCGAGGCAGAACGCCTGATCCGAGCCCGGCGGTACGAGCCAATTGCATGCGTCGTAGACGGCGTTCGCGCAGAAGCGGCCCGGGCGAGTTGGCGCGACGAGCGGCACCCAGGTGTCCTCACCAGCAGGTTCGATGGCTGACAGGGTACCGGCCTCCGGCAAGTACGCGAGCCGGTGACCGCAGCTCTCGCAGGTTCTGTTCTCGAAGTACAGGACGTTGCTACAGGATTGACACTGGAACAGCTTCATTGGGGTTTCGGTCCAAGATGCGGCGCTTACGTACGCTGCCTACTGACGAAGGACCTGATACCTCGCTGATAGTTCCGAGACTGCGAAAAATTGCTTTCGGACCGCTGAGGCAGGGAGGCAAGGCGCTCCTACAAGTCCGGGGCACGGTATGGCACCACACAGAAACCGGGGCGCCCTGGCTGGGTTGTAGAGATACAAGTTACTTTCGGAGAAGCTGGTGCCGCGCTACTACCTGGACGTTCACGACGACAGTATGGTGTGCAATGGAAGCGGCGCCGAATGCTCAGACCTCGGTGAGGTAAAGCAGCGCACAGGCGATCTGATCGCGAATTTGGTTGTCGGAAGCATCCAGTCGCGTAGGGATCAGCTGGCTTGCAGGATTTTCGTTCGGGATCAGAGCGGCCAGATCATCTACATGGGCGCCTTCTCCTACAACGGAGCGTGGGTCAACTTTGGTGCGCGGGTTGCATAGTGCGTGCTTTCCAGATCCTTTTTTAATTATCGCAGTCAAGCGCCTCTCGCGGGCAGCGAGCCTAAATAATCCAGTCGCCCTCTATACGTGAGGAGGTTATTATATTGGGAAACACCTCGGAAAGATCGGTGATATCCGATGGAATCCCGGAAGAAGCCACTTCGGCAGCACCGATTGAGCAACAGGAACTACAACGCGCTGTCGTGGATTTGCAGAGACGAGTTCGGCGACTCGAGGAGCGGTTAGTCGGGACAAATGGACCCGTTCTGGTCAGCAATCCGGCAGCGGATCAGACTCCGAAACAGTTATTCACACCGGGTAGGTAAATAGGCGTCACCGACGCCACGCCGCACCCTAAACAAAGGCAGTTTTGAAATTGTCATACCCGACTCATGCAGAAGTTTCGTGACGTATATGAGTTGTAAGAGGCGATCCCTCTGCGTTAGAGGAATTTGAGTACAGGCGGCATGCTGAGAACCGATGAACTTCACAGAGAGAGAAGTCCGGCTTATATCAGGCGACGAGATTCCGATATTTGCCTGCATAGTGCAGCCCAAGCACGAAGAGCAGCCACTCTAGCCCGCAAACGCGGAGCAGATACCGGGGCAGCTGTCGAGATGGCACACGAGTGCCTGCGACGCTCAAGGCACTACAGCTTGGCTGCGCGGCATCTTGGATGGCGCCTCCCCGACTGACGGATCAATTTTCCCTTCGCTATCGGGATAACGATCGCCTTGGCCCGGAGCACCTGCCGTTTCGACGGCTGCGGGAGCGCTGAATAGCTCGACTATCTTCGCAGACCGCGGTGATCTTCCGCACCAAAAACTTTCCACGTGTTGTGGTCACATGGCCGCATCATGAACATGGCTACCGCGGCTTTGAGGACGGCGAACGGCCAGAGCTTTTGCCGGATTCCGATTCAATGCGGGCGCTTCGGTGATGCGGCGGAGATCGCGGGTGGAAAATGCGTCCGCACCGATCTGCCGGCATGCGCGCGGGTTCACTGTTCGAGGACAGTTCGCTGTCCGATCGGCACCTCAATGAGGTGTGTCGCTTGTTGTTGTCATGAAGGCGGATACCGGATGCGGGCCGAGTCGATCGAATTCCTGAAAGCACTCGCGAACGTGCCATCCCCGAGCGGCTATGAGCAGGGTGCGGCAAAACTCTACCGTGAATATGCTCAGCCCTTTGCCGATCAGGTGAGCACTGACGTGCACGGCAACGTGACGGCTACGTTGAACCCGGACGCGCCGATGAAGATCATGCTCACAGCGCATATGGATGAGATCGGGTTCATCGTGCACTACATCGATGATTCCGGCCTTCTTTACATCAGCGGCATCGGCGGACACGATAGTGTAATCCCAGTAGGCCAAAGGGTCTGGGTGCACGGAAGGGAGCGAATTGCTGGCATCGTGGGCAGCAAGGCCATCCACTTGCTCGATGAGGAGGAGCGCAAGAAGAAGCCAAAGCTTACGGACCTCTGGGTGGATGTAGGCGCGACATCGCGCGCGGAGGTTGAGGCGGCCATCCAGCTGGGTGACGTGATCACCTATCAGTACGAGTTCCAGACATTGATAGGCGATCGGGCGACAGCACGCGGGTTCGACAACAAGGCTGGCCTGTTCATCGTCGCGGAAGCCTTGCGAAGCCTCAGCCAGGATGGGGACCTCCGTTCAGGAATTGGTGTGTATGCTGTTGCATCCGTGCAGGAAGAGATCGGATCGCGTGGAGCTCGAACCGCTGCCTTCAGCATAGCGCCGCAGACAGGGCTTGCTGTCGACGTAGGTCACGCCATCGACTACCCCGGTGTGAGTAAGGCGCGATACGGGCAGCTCGACATCGGTAAGGGCCCGAGCGTGTCCCGTGGCCCGAACACGAATCCCGTTGTGTTCGCTCTCCTGACCGAGGCGGCCAGAGCGGAAGGGATACCGTTTCAGGTGAGCGTGTTTCCAAGCGCGACACCGACGGACGCAAATGCGATGCAGCTCAACAGAGATGGGATGGCAGTCGGCTTGCTGGGCGTGGCGATCCGGTACATGCACACACCTTGCGAGCTATTGAGTTTGACAGACCTGCAGAACTGCGCCCGACTGATGGCCGCCTATTGCCGGCGTATAACGCCCGAGACGGATTTCACACCTTAGTCGATTTTGGTTGGTTCTTCCATCTTGAGCGGTCATTCGCCGTCCTGGCGCTGATGCGTGGTCGGTCAAGCCGACGCTCCAACGCTCGTCGGGTTCCTCTCGGCCCGGCCTTTTGTCCCATTCGCCTGATGTTCTTATCGGGCATTCTAGCAGAGGCACCATGGCAGGAGATGATGAGCTTCGCTTCGGCCCCCTCGGTGAGAGCTGCGCGCATCTGTGCGTTGATATGCAGAGGATGTTCGCCGAGCACACGGATTGGTGCACGCCCTGGATGCCGCGTGTCCTGCCGAAGGTGCGCAGCATCGTAGCGGCACATCCGCGGCAGACGGTGTTCACGCGCTTCATCCCCGCCGACAAAGCCGGTGATGGCGAGGGCACGTGGAGACGCTACTACGAACGCTGGGCGTCCATGACGATCGAACAGCTGGGACGTGATCAGATTGACCTTGTCCCGGAACTCGCTCCCTTCGTGCCACCGGCTGAGATCGTGGACAAGCACGTCTACTCACCCTGGCTGGAGACCGACCTGCATCGCCGGCTGCAGGCTCGCGGGGCCGACACGCTCGTGGTCACGGGCGGCGAGACGGACGTGTGTGTTCTGGGCACCGTGTTGGGAGCCGTCGACCTCGGCTATCGCGTCATCATCGTCACGGACGGGCTCTGCAGTTCGTCCGACGAGGCTCACGACGCGATGCTGACGCTCTATCATGGTCGCTACGGACAACAGGTGGAGACGGTCACGACCGATACTCTGCTCCGGAGCTGGGCGTAGCGGCCGCTTTCCTTCCGTGTTCCGGGACGACGCCGATGACGCCGCAGAACGGGTTCGTCCACCGGCGCGAGATCCTCGCGACCATGGTCGCCCTTCTTCCGCGCAGCGCTCGGTCCAGGACACCCACACCGTGCAGGGCATCCATGGCGCACGTCGTACTCCTCGGTGACTCCGTCTTTGACAATGCCGCCTACGTCGGCAGAGGACCGGAGGTCGTGCAGCAGCTCCGCACGGTGCTGCCCGGTAGCTGGCAGGCGACGCTGCTCGCGGTCGACGGAAACGTCATCGCGGATGTTGCCCGCCAACTCGAGCGCCTTCCGAGTTCGGCATCTCACCTCGTGGTGAGCGTCGGCGGCAACGACGCGCTGAGAATGTCCGGCGTGCTCGAGCGCGCCACGGGATCCGTGGGCGGAGCGCTCGACCTCCTCGCCGAGGTGCGGGAGCGGTTTCAGGCCGCGTACCGGGACATGCTGGACGCGGTCCAGGCGACGACCCGGCCAACGGCGCTCTGCACGATCTACGATCCGCGCTACCCCGATCCGCAGCGCCGGCGACTGACCGCCGCTGCGCTCACCTTGCTCAACGACGTCATCACGCGCGAGGCTTTTGCCCGGGGCCTCTCGCTCCTCGATCTGCGTGTCCTCTGCGGCGAGGACGCCGACTTCGCCAATCCGATCGAGCCGTCGGTGCAAGGCGGGCAGAAGATTGCTCAGGCCATCGCGGGCTTTCTTCATGTGCAGCCTGAATCGCGCAGCAGCAGGGTCTTTGCGCGGTAGCAGCAGGTCCACCTTTGAGCCGGGCAAGGCCGCCTGACAAACGCAATCGTTCGATGTCACATCACCTGATCCAGATTCTCCTGCCCCTGTTCGACAACGGGGGCAGCCTTTTCCTTGTTCCGATTACATGCGCGTGCGCTCGGAACTGACAGAGCGGTTCGGCGGGCTCACCGCCTTCACCCGCGCTCCGGCCGAGGGCTTGTGGGAGGAGAATGGCGAGACGACACGCGACGACATCGTCGTGTTCGAGGTCCTGACGTCTGAGCTCGACCCCGGATGGTGGGCAGGCTACCGGCGCAGATTGGAGGCCTGTTTCAGGCAGGACAGCATCGTCATCCGCGCGCAGGCAACGCGGCTACTCTGAGCGGCAGGCTACGAACTCGGGAAAGCCATCCGGTGTTTCGTTATCCGAAGCTTCCGAACGAGGTGCGCCGACGCGGGGGCTGGTCGCCGACTCAAGGGGATCCTCGGACGGGTCCTGTCCCCGGGGAACCAGATTTTGATCGAGCCGGCCCTGCACAACCCACCCGCCGAACAGCTTCGCGTCTCCGACGTGATGGCCCGGGACGTCGAGTTCATCGAGCCTCAAGCGAGTGCGCAGGAGGCCGCCATCCTGATGGGCGAGATCGAGGTCGGCGCGTTGCCGGTGGGCTCACCCGACCAAGTCGTCGGCATCGTGACCGACCGTGACTTGCTGTATCGGGTGGTGGCGCGCGGCCGCGATCCGACGGCCATCTCCGTACAGGAGGTTGCCTCCCGGCCTGTCCTGTCCTGCAGACCGGACGACACGGTGCGCGCCGCCCTGGACGTCATGGTGGCCAACTACGTCCGACGGCTGCCGGTGCTCGACAGGAGCGGGACGGCCGTGGGCTGGCTAACCCTTGCCGACATCTCTCGGCATCTGCTCGTGAACGACGACGCGCTGCAGGTCTCGCTCCAGGGCCTTCTCGAAGGCTCTGACATGCGTTGAAGCCTTGTGCGAGGCCGGTCTCCGCATCGCCGACGGCCCCTTCGGTCAAGTTCGGTACCGTCGTTCCGCCGCGCGCACCGCTGCTGTCGGCAATCCGCGATGCAGGGCGACGTAGTCAGCGAACGCCCCTGCCGCCGGACCCGCACTGCGCGCAGCGACCAGGCACAGGATGAAGGCGATCAACGCGACTTCGGGATCTGTAAGACCACTGAGAGCCGCATCGAGAGGCGGCGGCGATTGCAGGGCGGCCTCGAAAGCGGCGAGCATCTCAGCATCTGCCGCGAAGCCGATGAGGCACGCGCGCACCGGTTCGAGCGCTGCGCTCGCACTACCGGCACGAACAGCGACCGCGGCGAAACGGGCGATGGCCGCCCGCTCCGCGTCAGCGATCCGCCCGAGGCTGATGCTGAGCGGCATCAGGGTCTGGTGCCTGTTCTGCAGGAAGCCGTGCAGCACCTTCTGGCCAATCGCCTCGGAGATCTGGCGGCCGCCGGGCGCGATTTCCCGATTGCGACGGCTGACCGCCTCTCGTCCGGCCTCCGACGGCCGGCGGTCGGAACCGCTGTCGTTTGGCTGCACCAGACGCCCCCTTCAACCTGCACCGCCGCCGTGGTGCTCCGATCAGGTGCCTCTCGGATGACCCTCGATCAAGTGCTCGCCTTCGGCCTTATCGGCATCACCGTCGCCGCCTTCGTCTGGGACCGCCTGCCCTATGACGTGGTGGCGCTCACGGCATTGGCCGTCGGCATCGTGATCGGGCTCGTGCCGGCCGACAGGGCGTTCTCCGGCTTCTCGGACGACATCGTGATCATCGTTGGCGCCGCCCTTGTGCTCTCCGCCGCCATCGCCCGCTCGGGTGCGGTCGAGACCCTGATGCGGCCCCTGATGCCTTCCCTGACCAGCCCGGGACGGCAAGTGCCGATCCTCGTCGGCGGGGTGCTGCTCCTCTCGATGGTGACGAAGAACGTCGGCGCGCTGGCCATCTTCATGCCGATTGCCCTCCAACTCGCCCGCCGAAGCGGCACGCCGCCCTCAGCCCTGCTGATGCCCATGGCGTTCGCTTCGCTCATCGGCGGCATCGTGACCCTGGTCGGCACCTCACCGAACGTCATCGTCTCCAAGGTCCGCGCCGACCTGACCGGTCATCCCTTCGGGATGTTCGACTATGCGCCCGTCGGGCTCTGCGTCGCGGCAGCGGGCTTCGCGTTCCTCTGCCTGGGCTGGCGCCTCCTGCCGCGGCGCGATGGCGGCACACGCTCGCTGGACGCGGCCTTCACGCTGGAGCGCTACACCACGGAGGCGCGTCTACCCGACGGCCATTGGGCCGTCGGCGCCACCATCGCCACGGTCGAAGCCGAGGGCGACGGCGAGACCCGCATTGCGACCGTCCTGCGCGAGCGGTTCCGACGGTACCCAGCAAGCGCGGACTTCCGCCTCAAAGCCGAGGACGTTCTGCTCCTCACCGGTGACCCCGACGCTTTGGAGCGCTTCGTCGCGCGCACCGGGCTCGTCCTCGCCGGCACCACACCCACCGCCGAGGCCGCGGTCATGGAGGGCGTCGTAACGGCGGAGTCCCGTCTCGTCGGGCGAACCGCGGCGCAGCTCGATCTGCAGCGCGCATCGGGGATCGACATCCTGGCGGTCAGCCGCCGCGGCCGGCGCGTTGAGCAGCGGCTCGCGGCTGTCCGCTTCCGAGCCGGCGATGTCGTCGTGCTGCGCGGGCGTGCTGGCGCACTCGCCCCGGCTCTCGGAGCCCTCAAGGTTCTGCCGCTCGCCGCCCGCGAAATCGCCCTCGGCCGTAACGACCGCAGTTGGATGCCGGTCGCGATCCTGCTCCTCGCGATGGGGCTCGTCGCACTCCACATTTTGCCTGTGGCCGTGGCCTTCTTCGGCGCCGTTGTCGCGGTGCTGCTCCTGCGCTCGATGACCCCGCACGATGCCTACCAAGCGGTGGAGTGGCCCGTGCTCGTCCTGCTCGGTGCCCTGATCCCGATTTCCGAAACCGTGAGCAGCACCGGGGGGGCCGATCTGATCGCCGCGAAGCTCACAGCCGTGGTTCAGGACCTGTCACCCGTGGCCGCGCTCGCCACCATCCTGATCCTGGCGATGGCAGTGACGCCCTTCCTCAACAATGCCGCAACTGTGCTTGTCATGGGACCGATCGCGGCGAAGCTGGCCACGCGGCTCGGGCTTAACGCGGACCCCTTCCTGATGGCGGTCGCGCTCGGGGCGGCGTGCGACTTCCTCACGCCGATCGGCCACCAGTGCAACACCCTCGTCATGGGACCGGGCGGCTACCGGTTCGGCGATTATGCCCGGCTCGGATTGCCACTCTCCGTGATCGTCATTGTGGTGGGCGTGCCGCTCATCGCGCTCGTTTGGCCGCTTCATCCAGCGTGACGAGCGAGTCAGCCGCGAGCGGGAAATTCGACACGTTCGGTATGTGAACGGCACGATTCTCTGGGCTTCGTTTGGTCCGCAACCCGTTCTGGGGTGAGGCGCTTCCGCGAACCAGCACCGCACCCACGCCACCCAGCGCCTGCGGGCATAATCGAGGTCAGAGGGCCTTGAACGCTCCTCAGCTCCAGTTCCGAATGCCCGTTGTCACAGGCCCTGCGGGGGAATGTGCTCGGCTATCCGCAGACACTCCGGTACGGGGCGGACTGAGATTGCGTCTTCAGCAAAAGCTGGGATTCCACTGAGATCGGAATGGTCGCCGAGCACCCGGCGCGCCGATACGATCTTCTGGAAGGCCTGTCGGCTGGTTCCAGCGTTGCGCGCCAAATCCTCGAGGCGATGCAACTTCTCGATTGTCACAGCTGTTGCCGCATCGGCTGAATGAGGCCCGTTTATCGCAATCTGCTGGATCAGCCAGGCCGTATGATCGTCAATGTCAGCTGGATTTGCTTTCATGCCATAACTCTGCAGATCAGCATTAGATTTTAAATACTACACCTACGGCATGATCCGGTTTTTAACCTAAGTTCTGTGGGAAACCAAATGATAGCTTTCCGTTCGATGTCGCACCGTTTGGGATGCGGTCTCCACTGTTCGGACCAATACGTCGAATGAATTTATCGAGCTGGCCTATCTTGAAGCCTGAGGGCAGCCCCTTCTGGCGGCGCGGTTGGATTAACCTACTTTATCCGCTATGGCCGATCACCTCCGCCTCGCGAAAGAGCACGCTGACCTTGCCAAGGCCGAGCAGGACATTGCCGAGGGGCAGATGCGGATCACTGAGCAGGAACTGCGGATCGAGAGGATGCAGCGGGCGGGGCAAGATACGGCACGCGCTGAGGAGATGCTTGCTGCATTCCGAGAGATACTGGCCGAATGGCACCGCCATCGGCAGGAAATACTCAGGACGATCGAGCGCCTGCAGCGCGCTAGAATTGCGAACTTCCCCTAGCCAGCATCAGCCTTTTCGAATGCGTGGAGCACCTGATCTGCGAAGTAAGGCTTCGGAACGAACCGACCCACCACCGGCACCTCTTGGTTGGTAAACCCAGAACGCCCGGAGGTGACCACAAGGCGGATGTGCGGCCAGCGCTCGGCGACGTGGTCGGCCAGATCCAAACCCGACATCGAGCCTGGCATCTCGATGTCGGTGAACAGAACATCGATGGTTGGATCGATCTCAAGGATGGCCAACGCCGCATCGGCGGTCGCGGCTTCGGCTACCTCAAAGCCGGCATCCTCCAGCATGTCGACGGCCATCATGCGGGCCAAACCCTCGTCCTCGACAACCAGCACGACAGGTATGGAGGTGGTGCAATGGACCGACATAAGGTGCCAACATCCCCAAGCCGTGAGAGGTTCAACCTGGGTTGCCGCGCATCGTTGAACACGATGCGCGGCCTGTGCGATATCGAACAGAACTCCTGCTGCCAGCTCAGAATTGCGCATCCGGACAGAATCCGAGGAGTAGGACGTCCTTTTGCGCAAGCTTGTTGTTGATCCTGACGGCCTAGCGCTTGCCATTACCTCGACGTTTGTTGCCTTCACGGCTTTTTGCCAAGCGGCCGCGTACTCTATGCACGTCGACATATGGATGCGGGTGATGGCCGGTATTGCTCAGTCGCGGGAATGTCAGCCGCAGCTCATCGGAAGGAGTTGAACGGCCTTCCGCATGCGGTCGGCCGGGGTGCGGCACCCAAGCATCAGAGCGCTCGTACCAGCACACGTCAAGTTGCCGGTATCGGCTGGCTGCGGGCTGCTTGAGGGTCGTGCCGATATGGTTTGGGACCGGACGGCGTGTGCATTCGAGGTCGTGGATGCAATCGGTCAGCGCGCGCTCACGATACCGTTCAGCGACACGGTCACGGACCTGGAAAACTGGGACGAAACCGCAGCGCCACAAAATCGGAGTAGCAAATGATGGCTGACGTGATCGTCACCAGGCAAGGCAGCGATTAGGAGCCTGATCCCGTAGAGGATCATCGCATAGGGGAAGATTTTTCACGCCTCTAGGATTTCAGGCCGCTCTCGATTGTGAGGCCCGATCTCGCTCATGACCGAAGGGCGAGAAACAGGTGAAAGCCTGTCAAAGCCGAGCCCGCCTGTGCGGCCTTGAAATTAAAATCGGCTGGGGCAGCACCCAGATCAGTAACAACCCCGCTAAAAACCCACGCTTCAGCATGGATGAAGCTTGGAACGGCTCTGTCCTGACGAACCGCGCAGAGAATGCCTACATCGGTCCGACTGGCGAAGAGCTGGTACGGGCTTGGGAGCTTCGTGTGCCGGTCCATAAGGCTGCTTCTCAGATGCGAGGTCGCAGTGAGCATCAGATCGGCGCGGGGGTCATTTACAGGTGTTAATACATCCTGAAGGTTTGATCTCCGACAACGTTTGGTGTGGCACCCAACAAAACTGGACCGAGGGGAACTTCGGTACGGAGCCGATGGCCGATCGACGGCACCCTGGGTGCGAGCAGCGGCTCGGCGACACCCATAGCTGAACTGCCCCGCGGCTCCCTCCCTCTCCCGGCTGAGGGCGCTGGGTGCCGGTCCTCACGGCCGGAGCTCACGCGGCGGCTCGTTCTCCCAAGTGCAGGTAGCCGGACCTGAACTCCGCAAGCTCTCTGAGGCGCGGCAGGTCCAAGATCGTCAGGTGCTTCTGCCGGAGTTCAATCAGCCCCTTCTGCCTGAGTTCACGGAGCAAGCGGTTGACGTGCACGGAGGTCATTCCCGTCGTGTCGGCCAGATCCTGCTGGGTGACGGGCAGATCGAAGCGATCCTCGTCCGCTCGGCCGACCGCGCGCAGGCGTAGATGCAGCTCGCAGAACAGGTGTGCAAGCCGCTCGATCGACGACCGGCGCCCAACATTGAGCAGCCACTCGCGCAGGGTCGCCTCATCCACCAGCATGGACTTCCGCAGCGCTGAAGAGATGGCCGGACGTTGAACCAGCTCCCGGATCGTTTCGGGCGCGATCCGCAGCACCTTGCAATCCGAGAGCGTGGCGATTGAGTGATCCATCGCTTCCAGCAACGCCACGTCGAAATCGCAGGCGTCGCCTGACACCAGGTAGGCCATGATCTGCCGCGTGCCGCTGGCGCGCAGCTTGTAGCGGCAGGCGAACCCGTCCAGGATCAGGAACACGCCCGCAGGTCGATCACCCTCTCGGATGAGATCCGTTCCGGCTCGGACCGCGTACGCATTGCTGCTCACCTTCAGGAGTGCCGCTCGATCCGCCTCGGGCAGGTCGACGAACCGCTCCAGCTTGCGCAGAAATGGATTGTCTGCCGCGTTCGGCCTGCTGTCCGTCATGATCTCTCGCGCCCCCTCGCGAGCCGGGCGGCCCGCCGTGCCGATCACGGCCAGGCTTAGAGCCGCAGTTAACTCCGGTTAGATCGCGCTCAACCCGCTCCGGTTCGTCCGTTTGAAAATGAACATTCGATGGTGCATCCGGTTTTGCAGTTGGCTTTCAGCCACGTCGCGGCTGCGAAGACGCACTTGCCTCCAGCAACGCCGTTTTTCAGAGCATGAAAACGAACTTAGCCCGTGCAGGTGGGCAGGAGCACGGTATGAGCGAACCGACGACCCGTAACCGGCTCCTGCGGACGCTGCCGCCGGGTGAACTGGAGGAGCTTCTCCCTCAGTTCGAGCGCGTGGACGTCCATAAGGGCGAGGTCCTGATCACGGTCGGCCAGCCGCTCGAGTTCGCCTACTTCCCGGAAGGCGGTCTCTCGCCGAACCTCGCGGTCAGGAACGACGGCCGCAGGCTTGAGGTCGGCTGCTTCGGCTACGAGGCCATGGTCAGCACCTCCACGGTGCTCGGCTCTGATCGCGCCCCACACGAAATCTTGGTCCAGGTCGGGGGACCGTGGCTGCGGATCAGAGCGGAGGCCCTGCGCAGCGTGATGCGGCGCAGCACCGCCCTCCATGACCTGATGCTGCGCTACACGCACACGCTCGTCATGACCTTGAGCCAGACGGCCCTGTCGAATGGGGCTTTCACCATCGAGGAGCGGCTGGCCCGCTGGATCTTGATGGCTCACGATCGGCTGGAGAGTGACGAACTACCGCTCACGCACGACTTCCTGGCCCTGATGCTAGGGACAACGCGGTCCAGCGTGACACTCGCGACCCAGGCAGTGGAGGGCTACGGCGCCATTCGGGCCAAGCGCGCGCTCATCACCGTCCGAGACCGCGGCGTGCTCCTCGACCTTGCGGGCAGCAGCTACGGACCGGCTGAGGCCGAGTACGAGCGCTTGATCGGCCCCTTCAGGGACAAGCCGCCGCACGCTTGATCCGCAGCTGGCCCAGAATTACGAGCACTCAGTATTTCGTGAGGAACACTACAACTTCTCCCCGGTTTTCGACGTACTACCGAAGGGAGACGCTCATGAAGAACCTCGCGGTCGCCATCATTGCTACGGTTGCTCTGACCGGTACAGCCTTCGCACAAGGCAACTCCTCAACCAGCAGCCAAAGCGGCCATGGCGCAAGCTCTGGCTCCTCGATGCAGCGGGGCAACACAACCGGCTCTACATCAAACCAAGGTGGCGCCCTGAAGAACGGTGACGGCAGCTCCGGCAACACAGCCGGCGACCTCAGTAAGAATGGCACAGGCTCAGGCACGGCGTCGGGCGGCAGTCACAAGTAGGATCACAGGGCGGCTTGAGCAGAGCCGCCCCACACCCAGCACGGGACGGAGCTCAGGCCGCTCTAACGCAGGTCTCGGCCGCGCATGCACGGAGGCGCGCCTGTGCGGCCAGCAGTGCAGTCCCGTGTCCTTGGCGCCCGCCGCCGTGATCTGGGGCGGAGAGGGCCACGAAAGCCGCTGTTAGAGCCTCGTAGGTTTCGCGGTCCATCCCGCCGCCCTGTGTGGCCCGCTCAGAGATTTGGCGGACGAGAAGCTTTAGCTCGGCCTCGATATTTTCGCTCATGAGGATCTCCGCAATCGTGCGTGGCCCCTATGAGCGCATGTGGGATCGCGCGCCTTGCCTCTTGTTAAAGTTTCGGCGCGAGGCCGGATGAAACGTTCAATCACCGCTGTTGCGAGGGTCAGGAGGCGTGTTGAACACGCCGGCACTGTGTTGTCCGTCAGCGTATCTTAGACCTGCGAGGCCTGTCGCTGACCAGCTTACCTGGACGATACTGAGCCGTACCGTTCAGCTTCTAGCCGCTCGGTTTTCATCGCCTCGATGCGAGCGTGCACATGGCCAGCATCGGTAGCTGTCTCCATGAGCATGTCCTTCGCGGCTGCCAACTGCTCACGCAGTCGGGCACCCTCGATCGTCTTCTGGGATCTAAGATCGCGCGCCTCCATTCCGTCCAATATAGATCAGTCAGCAAATCTGCGGATTTTACGCCGCACTTATCATCAGGAACACCTGGGACCAGACCATGATTTTCGCAGCGGAGCTGCTGTGATGCAGGCTCTTACGAATGAATCGAAGGGTGCGATCATGGACAGACGCTCCGTACTGCTTGCGCTTGCTGGCGTAGTGTCAGCTGCACCAATGGCGTCCGCACAGCCACTTCTGCCGGCCTCGCCCGACCAGTTTAGGCTCTCCGAGCTGATGGGCGGCGAGTTCGCGATTCTCACCAGTCGCCTTGCCCTGGAGCGCTCGCGCAATCCCAACGTGCGCAACTTCGCCCAGCTGGAGATCAACGAACAGACCGCCATCGCTGCCGCGCTGGGCGCCACACCGGGCACTGTTCAGCCGCGACCGGATCAGCTCGCGATCGTTCAGCAATTGCAGGGGATAGGGCCGGGTCGTCAGTTCGACCGGGCCTATGTCGAGGGCCAGCTTGCTGGGCACGAGGAACTGCTCGCCCTGAACACCGCCTACGCTCAGGGCGGATCTGACCAGAGCGGGCGTGCTGTCGCGACGGTCGCAGTTCCATCGATCCAGACGCATCTCTCGATCTTGAGCAACCTGCGCCGAAATGGGCTTGCCTGATGAGGGAAGATAACGCCGATGGGCCATAACTGGCCCTGTCGGCGGGGCTTTCGAACGTGGAGATCGCCGGGTGCCGGACAAGTCGCAGACCACGAACACACAGGATCTTGCCAACACCGAGTACGACGCGGAGCGCTGGGCTCGCGTCGGTGATGAGCGACAATCCATTCCTACAATCAGCCCAAAAGCGCCCTCTGATCCGCCTAGCGGGCCGGACGTCGGTTTGGGACAGAAGGGTACTGACGAGGACGCAATTGTGGCGCGGGAGACCGACGTCTGAGAGGTGTTCGCCATGCGTGACGGTCCGGAGGTCCGAGCCTGCTTTCGGCGTAACCTGGCCAGCCTTTCGCCCGCCTGCCGCGCGGCGATCGAGCGCCACGGGAAGGATGGCGCGAAAGGTTGAGATGAGGGCCGAGAAGGACGAGCATATTGGCCGCACGGCCGAGGACGTGCCGACGCTCGACGCGATCTCTCGCGAGCACCTCGGACGGCGGATGCAGGAGCTGTACGAACCCATCTGGGACGAGGAGCTCGATCCACGGCTGGTCGAACTACTGCAGGCGATGGACCGCGCGCGCAGCGGCAGCGATTGAACTTCCGTCGCGCGAGCGGGTGGCTCGACCCGATGCGGGATGCCGCACCCATCCAGCCGAACAGTTCTCCTGAGGTCCGATTGAACGAGAGCGACCTCCCGATAGGCGGCAGAGGGGAACGCCGCGCTTCGGCGGCGGCCACCATGGTGAGAGACGAGCGCGAGTCCGACCGCCCATTCAGGCGCCGCCTGCATGAGACGATGGCGCAGCGCCTCCCGCCCGACGTCCCCGACGCGGGCGAGACGTTCTTCCGGCGAAAGCCGGCACTGGAGGCCGAGGCGAAAGCCGCCAGCGCTTTCGTCGGAACCTTGTCCGCCATCGCCAACACCCGCTTCACGGCCGGTGTCGCGACCCTGAAACCCTGGTTCCCGATGCCCCGGGGACACTGAGAGGACGTACGAGATCCTTGACCACGAATGACCGTGAATGGCGCTTCCTTGTCGCGGAGAGCGAGACACCGGAAGCGCGCAGGAAGCGCCGCGAGAGTGTCGGACGCTCATCCGGCGAGACGTATCTCGGCATCCTGCGCGAGCTCTCGCCCGGTGCCGCCTGCGACCGCATCCAGCCCGCCGACGCGGACGCGGCGCTCTCGCCCGGCGCGACCCTGGCCGGGTACGACGCCGTGTTCCTGACGGGCTCGCCGCTGCACCTCTATGAGGAGACACCGGAGACCCGGAGGACGGTCGCCTTCATGCGGGCCGTGTTCGCCTCCGGGACGCCGGCGTTCGGCTCTTGTGCCGGGCTGCAGGTGGCGACGGTTGCGGCAGGCGGCAGCGTGCGCCCGAACGTACGCGGGCGGGAGGCGGCGTTTGGGCGGCGCATCACCCTGACGGAGGCGGGCTGCGAGCATCCGTTGCTGGCAGGCCGGCCCGCCGCATACGACGCACCCTCCATCCATACGGACGAGGTCGAGGCGCTGCCGCCCGGCGCCACGCTGCTCGCCGGCAACCGGGTCACCGCCGTGCAGGCCGCCGAGATCCGCTTTGACGGCGGCGTGTTCTGGGGCGTGCAGTACCACCCCGAGATCGGCCTCGACGAAGTGGCCGGTGCCCTTCGCCGGCAGGCGGACGGCATGGTCGAAGCGGGCCTTGCCCGAAGCCGGGACGACGTCGAGGCTTACGCGCAGCAAGTCGATGACCTGCACAGAGAGCCGGATCGCCGTGACCTCGCCTGGCGCCTCGGCCTGGACGAGCAGGTGACCGTCGAGCGCCTCAGGCAGACCGAACTGCGCAACTTCGCCGAGAGTCTCGCGCGGCTCGGACGCGCCGGAATGCAGGTTGTGGGTAGGTGACAGCGTGCCACTGCCTGAACGAACGTCACTTAACCTTCCGCATTGCCTGGTGCCGCGAGCCTGATGGGGCCGCGGGCACTTGCGTGACCGGAGTGACGAGTTCCCATGCAGTTCCCGCGAAGCGAACGCGGTCATCCCTGTGGGCGTGCCTTGCACGGAGGATGCCGCGCGAGACATGCCTGGACTGTACATGCGGACGGGATGGCCTGTGGCCTTGGCTATAGCCGCCCAAAAACAGACGGCAGTTCGCCGCCAGGGGCGGCAACGGAAAGTGCCCCTTACCCTTGGCGCCAGACACGCGAACGGACACCAACACGTTCACTCTTGGGGGCCCGCCGCGATCTCAACACGCCGCCTGGGCGTTGTGTAGGGTTGAGCAGTCGGAACGCCCCCTGAATCGTGAACCGAGCGCCCTGAACCGCGAACCCGTCAGTCAGATTTTCTCCTCTGCCTGCCGCGCCAGATGAGATGCGCCGAGAGCTGAAGACCGTCGTTTTGGGGAGCGCTCAACGCTCCTTGAGGCAATAGGCCGTTGCCCACGATATCGGAGTAGCTGACGTCCAATGGATCTTGATCTCGCAAACGTGCTGAAGGTGATCGGGCCGGCAGCTTCTCTAATCTTCGCGGCCTGGATCTTCGTGGGCTTCCTGCAGACGAGATACGACGCCGCGGTCGAGCGTTACCGTGACATCATCGAAAAGTATAGAACCTCCGATCTGTCCGGCAGCAGAAAATCCAATATGGTAGATCAGATCGTCCACTACAAGCGCCGATGCGAACTGATGAGCAGGGCTACTGGATGCGGTCTAGTGTCGGCCATACTATTGATATGCACACTGATATCGGGCGGCCTGGCTCTGACCTTCCCCGATGTAGCGGTCTTGAAGTTCATTAGCGCGGGAACCGCATTGCTTGGCTTTCTGCTCGTCATTGCTGGCACAGTCATTGTGATTTTGGAGGGAAGGATTGTCTACCGGCAGATCCACGGCGAATTGCTGGACATCCCGGACCTCGCTGAGAGCATCGGGCAGCAGGCGGGTGCCATAAACGACCCGAACAGGAATCGACATGGCACCGCGCGGGATCGGCCCTAAGCCCAGCGCCCACCACCGATCCGCCGAAGCGGGTTTCCCAATTGCTGGCCTGACTGATTTCAGTAGGTAGCCATCCGGTCGAAAGATACCCGGCTTCCCTCGGTCGACACGTCGGAACGGCTCAGGCCATGAGCGCGAAGTACGCCACCCGGAGCGCGTCGCGTTGTGACCCGCCAAGCCAGCCCCGCCCTGCGCGTTTCAAGGAGCGTTGTGTATGGAGCACGGTGTGGCGACGGCGATCCTGTGCATCGTGGTCGGCGGTGTCGCCGCGCAGGTTCTTGCCGCCCGGCTTTGCATCCCAGCCATCTTCCTGCTCCTCGGCTGAAGCTTCTTGGTCGGGCCGGCGCTCGGCCTCCTCCATCCGCCGCAGGCGTTCGGGCCGAACCTGCGGTCCCTTGCCGGCTTGGCAGCAACGAGCTGTTAACCGTATCGCCGCCCCTTGCCGCAGCAGCGAAGCGGCGAGGGCTCCATGGCAACGTCACCTCGACCAACGGCGGCGTTCCTCGCGGTATCCGGTGCCGATCGAACTGATTTCAGCCCTCTACTGTGGTCCATGCTGCGTCGTGTAGCCGGCTGAGCTAGAGCGTTTTCGGTTTGGGCTGAGTCGGCTTGGTGGGGTTCACGCGGCGCTGGGAGGCTGATTCACTCGGCCGGTCGACAGCCGGAGTGATGCATGAGCCGCCCCTACAGCTTGGACCTGCGCGAGCGGGTGGTGACCCGCGGCTGCGGCGACCTCGCGCCGTCAGGCGGCCGCCCGCTTCGGGGTCGGCCAGGTGCGGATAAGCGCCGAACTAGGACCCCTTTTGAAGCACGGTAAGATTCTCAACATACAAACGTTTTTCGCACAGAGGTGGGGTCCCGATCGGCGCCGACCGGGACCCCGCCCCTCTCGCGATTTTGCTAGTGATAACAACGCGCTACATTGGCTCTGATCCGGGGTCCCGCTTCAACGCCTATCCACAGCCTAATCGCGCCTTTGGCGGATTATACCGTCCTTCGCTGTTCGACTTCGGCTCGTATCTGGTCCCGACGGGCCCGTGCAATTTCCACCCGCTCGGGTGGCCAAACGGATTCAGCGACAGTCAGACATGCGTTGAAGGCCATTGACGCCTCCTCCAGCAGGCCTGCTCCGTTCTCCTGCTCCCCGAGTGCCCAGAGCGCCCAGAGCGCGTTACCGAGGTTGTTCTGGGTCGCTGCCCAGTCGAAGGGGACCCGTTCGCGGGTCTGCTCCTCCAGAGCCGCGCGGTAAGCCTCCACCGCCTCCTCCAGCCGCGCCGTCCCACTCTCGCGATGCCAAAGGAGTGCAAGTGTTGCACCGAGACCAGCCTGCGCTCTTGCCCAGTCGAGGGGTACCCGCTCGCGGGTGTGCTCCTCCAGAGCTGCGCGATAAGCTTCCACTGCCTCCTCCAGCCGTACCGTCCCGGCCTCCCGCTCTCCAAGCGCTGCGAGCGCGTTGCCGAGATTGTTCTTCGTCGCAGCCCACTGCAGTGGCGCGTGCTCACGGGTCAATTCCTCCAGAGCCGCGCGATAGGCTTCTACTGCCTCCTCCAGCCGCGCCGTCCCGCTCTCCCGCTCCCCAAGCTCTGCGAGCGCATTGCCGAGATTGTAATGCGTCGTTGCCCATTGCAGCGGCACCTGCTCTCGCGCCCGCTCCTCCAGAGCTGCGCGATAGGCTGCGACCGCTTCCTCCAGTCGTGCCGTCCCGCTCTCCCGCCTCCCGAGTGTCAGGAGCGCAACGCCAAGGTCGTTCTGAGTCCCCGATCTGTCAAAGGGTATCCGCTCGCGGGTGCATCCCTCGAGGATGGCTCGATAGGTCTCGACCGCCTGCTCCAGCCACGCCGTGCCGCTATCTCGTTCCCCAACCAGCCGAAGCGCTATGGCGAGGCTGGTCTGCGTAGCTGCCCATTGCAGCGGCACCTGCTCGCGCGTCCGCTCCTCCAAGGCGGCGCGGTAGGCCGCCACCGCTTCCTCCAGTCGCGCCGTACCACTCTCCCGCTCCCCGAATGTCCGGAGTGCGCTGCCGAGGTTGGTCTGGGTTGTCGCCCAATGCATTGGCGCCCGTTCGCGGGTCAGCTCCTCCAGAGCCGCACGGTAGGCTCCCACCGCCTCCTCCAGCCGCGCCGTCCCGCTCTCCCGCTCCCCAAGCACTGCGAGTGCGTTGCCGAGGTTGTTCTGCGTCATCGCCCAATCGAGGGGTACCCGTTCGCGGGTCTGCTCCTGTAGAGCCGCACGGTAGGCCTCCACCGCTTCCGCCAGTCGCGCCGTCCCACTTTCGTGAACCCCGAGCGTCTGGAGCGCGGTGCCAAGATTGTTCTGGGTTATCGCCCAATGCAGTGGAGCCCTCTCGCGTGCGCACTCCTCCAGGACGGCTCGATAGGTCTCGACCGCCTGCTCCAGCCACGCCGTGCCGCTCTCCTGCTCTCCAAGCGTCTGGAGCGCGGCACCGAGATTAGTCTGTATCATCGCCCATTGCAGCGACGACCGCATGCGGGGGCACTCCTCCATGGCCGTGCGGTAGGCCTCTACCGCCTGCTCCAGCCGTGTCGCCCCGCTCTCCCGCCTCCCAAGCGCCAGGAGCGCATTGCCGAGATTGTAATGAGTCGCTGCCCAGTCGAGAGGTACCCGCTCGCGCGTTTGCTCCTCTAGGACGGCGCGGAAAGTCTCGGCCGCCTCCTCCAGCCGCGCCGTCCCACGCTCCCGCTTCCCGATTGACACGAGTGCACTGCCAAGCAGGTTCAGAGCGAGGCCGCGCTCGCCCGCATCGCGGGCCGTGGTCGCCATCCGCCGCGCGAGTTCAATCGCAACTAGGAGCGATAAGTTGATCCCCTTGTAGGTTCCATCGGCGTAGAACGCGTCGTAGCGGGCCCGGAACTCCGGATGCCATGCCAGCCGGTCTGTCGGATGGCTGGCGGCCACGATCTGCTCGACGCGCACGGCAACCGCGGCTGCATCGTGCCGCAGGGTATCGACTTTCACCCCCTCCTCTAGCAGCGCGAGCTGCGATTGGCGGTACCGGGCCTGCCTCTCCGTTTCTTCCGCCTCGAGGTTCGCGAGCGCTTCGCCGACGGTGCGAGCCCCTCCGTCCAGATCGTCATTGCGGACCTGGTCGACGACCCGCGCCAGCACCGTGTTGACGAAGGCGTCCTCGTTCGTGCCTCGCTCGCCCCGTGCGATAAGGTCGAGAGCGACATCTACGGCGCGTTCCAGCTCCATCACTGCCTGATCGAAATTGGACACATCAGGTTTAAGGCGCACGGCGAGGCCGATGATGGTCCGCCGTTGAAGGCCAGCCGCTTCGGAGGCCGCCAATAGCCCTCGTGCCTCCAGGACTGCGACCAGCTCCTCAGCCGTGGGCCCCACCTTCACGTCGCTGATAATGATGTCGCCGCCCGCCTGAGGGTGGTCGAGCTGCACGCTGATTTTGGTCATAGAGCGCTTAGCCATCTTGAGCCGAGCCTCGCCATTCGATCTCGGCTCGTACCAAGTCTCGGACGGCGCACACCTGCCCGACCCAGTTGGGCGGCCATACCGACGCGGCGACCCTCAGACAGGCATCGAAAGTCTCAACCGCCGCCTCTAGCCGCGCCGTCCCGCTCCCTTGCTCTTCTAGCGCCTCGAGTGCAATGCCGAGGTTCATCTGAGTCGCCGCCCAGCCCGATCTGTCTTGCAACTGTTGTCGCCCTCTGATTGAGCGTGACGTTGAGGAAGAAGTCACGCCCAGCCGTAGCCGAGCCGAGCTCCGATGTTTCCTGCCGAGGCAGCTTGGAGCCGTTCCGCCTCCGTTATGGGTTTCGCGAGGACGAACCGCGGGCCGTCACACGCGAGATCCGCACGTCGCCTTTGGCCTTCCACTTCTTGCCGCGGACGCCACCCTGGATGCACTCAGCGATGATGTTGCCGCCGGCCTCAAGTTCCTTGATGTCGGTGCCCCAGGCGGTGAGATGGTCAGGCAGTTCTTGGCGCATCGCATCCTGCAGAGCCTTAGTCTTCTTAAGCACCGCTTGATCGTCGAGGATTGCGGGCGTGTCTTGGATTTCCTCCTTGACAGCCTCCTGAGCCGCGGGGCTGGTGGGCTTCTTCTCGAGGAGCTGAGTTGAGGCCAGCTTGTAGGTGTCGACGAGGACGGTTTTGAGCCCTTTGTAGGTATCCTTGACGGCTTCTGTTGCAACGCCGGAGGCAACCGCACTTGAGCCCGCGACCAGGGCAGCGGTGATTGCAGAAAGTGGATCCACCGAAATCCTCCCGTCCGGAGGAATGCAATTTTACCACAAGCAGATAAGCGGTCAACCAGTTATCAAGGATCCGAATTGGCGAATCAAAACCTTCTGTGACGTTATTGATACATCTTTTACAACTTTAGTGCAAATGATATATCGTAGATACCAAGACCATGCTGACAACTTCGAAGCAACCCCATTGCATACAAGATTTGTAAAGATCTAAAATTGGCTTTTTTCCAACCTATTGCTATCGAGCACTGCCTTAGAGTCCGCTCCGTCTGCAGGTTTTGCAATGATGCTCACCTCGGCTTTGATTGCCGCAGCTATGTCCATCAAAGCCTTGAAAGCTTGGCCGTCGCGTTGATAGCCACTGCACGAGCTAATCCACTTGCGTGCCGGCTGAGTACTAACCGTTCCAGCGATACTGGGCGGACTGCCATGTTTGATTTCGGCGTCTTGGTCGCACGATCCTCTGCAGCTAGGAGCCGCATCTACACACAACCTCTAAGCCCCTCGCCGCCGCGGCCGCTCTTGGAAAGCATATCGGCCGGTCGGAAGCGATGGCGCGCGTGAGTTGAGCGCAGAGGACTACTGACCACCGAAACTTATCCAAGCTCAAAGAGCAGGCAGCGCATTCGTCGGGCAGGCCTACGGGTAGCCTCGCGCGGTCCCGAGCGGACGATGGTGTACCGGCAATAGTCATTGTTCTCGCCGCCACAAACACGGATTGTGAACGCCAGTTCGAATCCCGATTGGTCCGCCCAACCGAGAGGCCAATGCAACCGGTTTCACTGGGGTTGCGCAGTATCCGTTCGTGATTGCTAGCACTGCAGCACATCAATCGTCGGCGGGCATTGCAGCCCTCGTTTCGCATGAAAATGCTTGCTGAACCGCCACAATTTTGCTGAAGTGCAGGATGCTGACCATAGTGCGCCGCACACGTCTTTTAGCTGCTTACACCTTGGCGGCTGGACTGAGTCTTCTAGCGTGGCCCTATTCAGGCCGGTCGCAGGATGAACAGCCGCCGGATTGGCTTGTCCGCGGCTACGAGGCCGCAATCGCTGATCCAAGGAATGATGTTGTAACTGCGGCAGTCATGCTGTTTGGATCACTCCCCAAGGCTGTTCCACTGGGAACTCGAGCCAATGTCGCCGCTGACAAGCTCCTGCCCCTTCTCTCGGACGGCGACAGCGATGTGCGCAAGGCTACCGCGAACGCTCTGGCACGCCTGCCCCCGGGAGCGCACACTGATGCTGTTGTAGACAAGCTCCTGCTCCTCTTCGCAGACGGCGATGGAGGTGTACGCGAGGCCGCGGTTGACGCACTCATCAATATCGGAAAGCAAGCGCGAGCCGATGCTATCGTAAGCAAGCTCCTTCCTCTCCTCGCAGATCGCGACCACCGCGCGCGCAAGAGCGCGGCGGACGTGCTGGTGTTCCTCCATCCGACCGAAGAGGGAACGGACGCTGTCGTTGAAAAGCTACTGCCCCTCCTCGCAGATCGTCACGATGGTGTGCGCACGAGCGCGATGCTCGCACTTCCACAACTTCCATCAGGAGCTCGAACTGATGCATTCTTAGACAGGCTCCTACCCCTCCTCTCACACAGCGAAGAAGGGGTGCGCACCGTTGCGGTGATTTCGCTGGAGAGCGTGCCGCTGGAGGCACATACCGACGTTATCGTGGCTAAGCTACTGCCCCTGCTCGCAGATCCCAAATCGAATGTGCGCAGGCTTGCGGCAGCGGCGCTTGCGCGCTTGCCACTAGGGGCGCGAACTGATGCTGTGGTGGACAAGCTCCTGCCCCTCCTCGCAGATCGCGATGACGTTGCGCGCAAGTCCGTAGCGGACGCACTCGTCACGATCAGTAATCAAGCCCGAACCGACGCTGTTGTGGGCAAGCTCCTGGCCTTTTTCGCAGATATCAATGAACCTGCGCGCGAACCCTTAGTGGACGTAATCGTCACGTATCGTGAAGGCCAATCACCACGCAAGGAAAAGCCATCCAGTTCTGACTTGGACAATCTCCCATCCTTCGTCGAAGATAGCAACGAACTTGCGCGGAGGGCTGCGGAGTACGCGCTTGTCAAGATCGGAATTGAAGCGCGGACCGATACTGTCGTGGGCAAGCTCCTGCCCCTGCTCGCAGCTGACCGCGGAATTGTGCGCAAAGCCGCGGTGAGCGCGCTGGGGCAACTGCCGCTGGGAGGGCAAAGTGACATTGTCGTAGGCAAGCTCCTGCCCCTCCTCTCTGATGGCGACAACGATGTGCGCAAGGTTACCGCGAACGTTCTGGCACGCCTGCCCCTCGGAGCGCACACTGATGCTGTCATAGACAAGCTACTGCCCCTCCTCACTGATCAAAACGAAGATGTGCGAGCGAGCGCGACCGTTTCGCTAACGCATCTGCCGCTAGGTGCGCGAGCCAACGTTGTTGTGGACGAGTTCCTGCCCCTCCTCGCAGACCCAGACGAAGACGGGCGCAAGATCGCGGTGGACGCGCTGACAAATCTGTCGCTCGGAACGCAAACCGACATTATTGCCGGCAAGATCGTGCCTCTCCTCAAACAACGCGAGTGGAGCATCCAAACGGGAGTGGAAGAAGTACTCGCCGGTATCGGAAAACAAGAGCGAGTCGATGCCGCTGTTATAGTCGACAATCTCCTGCAACTCCTCGTACATAGCGATTTGTATACACGCGCCGCCGCAGTGAATGCGCTGGCACGCCTGCCACTGGGAGCACGGACCGATGCGGTCGTGGACAAGCTCCTGCTCCTCCTCGATGATTCTCAAGGATCTGTGCGCTGGAGCGCGGTGAACGCACTCTCAAAACTTCAGTCAGGAGTGAGAGCTGACACGATCGTGGGCAAGCTCTTGCCACTCCTCGCAGATTCCTGGGGTGAGGTCCGTGCTGCCACCGCGGACGCGCTAGCGCGCCTGCCGTTGGGAGCGCGGACCGATACTGTCGTGGGCAAGCTCCTGCCCCTGCTCGCAGCTGACCGCGGAATTGTGCGCAAAGCCGCGGTGAGCGCGCTGGGGCAACTGCCGCTGGGAGGGCAAAGTGACATTGTCGTAGGCAAGCTCCTGCCCCTCCTCTCTGATGGCGACAACGATGTGCGCAAAGTTACCGCGAACGTTCTGGCACGCCTGCCCCTCGGAGCGCACTCTGATGCTGTCATAGACAAGCTACTGCCCCTCCTCACTGATCAAAACGAAGATGTGAGGAAGACCTCGGTGGATGCACTCGTCAGTATCGGAAAGCAAACGCCAACGAGCACTATCGTGGACAAGATTCTGCCCCTGCTCGCAGATCGTGAAGAAGTTGTGCGTAAGGCCACGGTGGACGCGCTGGCACGCTTGCCGCTGAGAGCAAGAACCGACGCTGTCGTGGACAAGCTCCTGCTCCTCCTTGCAGACAGCGACAACGAGTTGCGAAATGCCACCATGAAGGTACTCATACGAGCGGGCCCTGGCAGCGCATCGACAGCTATTGGCGCAATTCAGTTAATTCATGATCGCGGAGCAACTGCCGTAGGACGGTTGCGGGCAGCGGGCCACATTGCGACGGGCGCCGACGCCCGCAACGAACAGGCTGAGACACTTCTCTCCTGGCTCGGTTGGCCATTAGCTCCTCCGATAGATCAGGTTCGTAATAATCCGGATGCTGCTCATGCGACTCTGTCTCTGCTACTGCAGCATTGGCCAGCCCTTGTCTCCACACCCGGTCTTCGGGATGAGGCAGAAGCCAGAGCGATGAGTATTGTCTATGCTGCGTGCCACACGCTAAAAGAGGCAGGCACATGGAGCCAATTGGTGAGTTTAGGGCTCAAGTGGCTCCAGTATCTGCCATCTGACGGTCTAGTACAGCGGTGCTGGACGCTGGACCAGAAGCACACTCTAGAGCATCTCTTGAAGAAGTTTCAAGAAAGTAATTCTGCCTACCAAAGGGCCCTTGCCGACCATCTTATGCAGGAGAATTTCGCGCCATTTATGCGGTGGTTTACTTGGTCTCTTGCTGGATGGACGGCATTTTGGACAGCTTTTCTGGTTTTATTTCCATATTCGAGAACCATTCAAGCTGTGTTTTTCTGGAATGCTCAGGCACGCAGTGCGATGAGCCTATGGTTTGTTCCATTGCTCCTGTTGATTATGCCGCCGCTCAGGCGAAGACTTCTTATCCCATTCCGCGCCGACCTAATCGCAGCCGCCCGAATAGAGGAGTTTTGGCAGCTCGGCTATTTCAGCACAAGAGCTCGGCTCAACGGAGGTGATCCCGTTCCGATAGATCGCATTCTGCCAAACTTGCGCGGAACGGTCGTAATTCGCGGTGAGGCTGGACTTGGCAAGACCAGCGCTGTGCGTTGGCTGACCGCAACAGCCTCCCATCCTGTGGCTTACCTCCTAGCTCGCGACTGCTCCAACGGCGTTGATACTGCAATAGCGCGGACGATTCACGATATTCAAAGCACAGATTTCGTGCGCAGCCTCGTCTATACTGGAGCGTTGATTGCAATCGTGGATGGCCTAAATGAGGTATCAGCCGATACTCGGGAAAAAATAGGAAGCTTTGCGCGCGAAATGTCTAGGGGTCGCGTGATCTTGACTACGCAACCGATTGAGTGGGAACCAGCACAGCCATCGCAACAGATTGACCTTCTGCCGCTAGATCGGGCGGAGGCGGAGAGTTTTCTTTCCTCTCGCCCGGTTGGAGCCGACGAGACACAGAAGTGCCACGGAGCAGACTATACAGCTGCCGTCTCAGCCTTCCTGCGTCGTGCATTGGATGAGGCGCCGAGCCCGCATGACCGGCGGGCAGCCGAGCTCATGCTGTCCAACCCTTTCGATCTCGCCTTCGCCGCAGATCTGCTCGCTCGAGGAGACATGCCGTCAGCGACAGCGCTCATCGGCGAAGCTTTTCGCATTGCCGATGAGGGTGTCACGGGCGAGCCAGGCTACCGTAGCATAACCGGTATGTCGTTTCCACTTAAGTCTTTTGGACGGCACGCGGTCGAGATGAGATTGGTAGATCGAAACTGGTTTAAACCTGATGAGTTTCCTGCAGAGACATCCAGCCTCCTGAGAGCAAGGCTCCTTGTTCGTCGGGCAGTGAAAGGAGTTGCCGGTATAGAGGAGCGCATCCAATTCCGACACGACCGCGTCTGGGATTTTTTCATATCTGCGGCATTTCGTTGCGATCTGGACTCGGCCGAGGCACATCTTGCTGATCCGCGATTTCGTGGGGCATACTTGCGCATTGCCGAGACATGGCCCATCAACCATGCAGCGTTAATTCGTGATCGATTAAGCCTTATAGCTGCGCATCGAGGTGATCACGCGACCAGTGATGAATTTATCAAGCGGCTTGAAGCACGCAGACGATCACGAAGGCGCTCAAAGACAACCGCAGCAGCACATATATCCGATTAATGCTGCTGTCGACTACGCTTGAGACGTTCATCCGGAAGCGGCCGATCGTACGTCTTTATTCCATTAAGCGGCCTGCGATATGACCTTCGAAGGGTCTCTTACGGGTCGGAAGCAGCCCCTCGCGACGGGTGCCTGGCGTCTACCGAGGGGCGGATTTCGTAATGGACGGGTGCAGGCGCACCGCCGGATCGCCAAATACGATGTAGTTGCGAGCATCATCGCGGGCGATCCAGAGCTGTAAAAGCTTTCGATCCGTTTCCCCCGTTTCTTGAGACCGGGAAAGATCAGCGATCTGGGTCGCGATGGAGGCCCACTTGACGCTGAAACGATCGAGCGCGCTGCCAACTCGCCGACCTAGCATCAGCGCAAATAGGACGCTGCGAAAGCCCTGTGCCTGCTCGCCCATCCTCAGCGTCGCGAAGCTATAGGCGAAGGCTCGATCAATGTGCGCGATCACCGCGAGCGGTCCGCCGTCCGCTCGCCCGAGCATCGCCTGGAGAAGCCGCGCAATTCCAGGGCGATCAGCAATGCGGCGCGCAGCTCCTCGATCGCGAAAGGTATCCGTCGCACTATATCCGCCGCCGTAGCAGGCAAACAGTAGGTGGATTGCTCCTGCCGCTACGCCGCCTTCAGGCAGGTCGGAGGCTGCAAACCAATGGCTGGCTTCTATTTTTGTCCCGGGCCCACGCCAGTCTTGGCAGACGAGCGCGCCTTGGGTGACCGGAAGCAGCGGGTCTTCGGGCGGGAAAGCCATTCCATGTCCGCCGCTGAAAAGCAGCGCCGGCAAACCGCAATCACGCTTGCCGGTGATAAGCTCCGAGAACGCTGCCTTGGTCGCGGCCGCAGCGAGCATCGGTTCCCAGGAGAAATCGTTCAGTGGCGCGGTGGCGACGAGCGGCGCAGCGACCATCTCGTTAAACATCTCCGTTGCTTGGTCGCCAAGATGCCTCGGTGCGAAGACTGCTGCTGTGCGTCGGTGCGGGATCGATTGCGCGGTCTCATAACGAACCACGTTGGCAGCATAGTTCTGATAAGCTTCCAGCGTGTCGAAATGTATCCGTCCAACGGCCCAATACAGGTCTATTCGATACTGAAATTCGGCGGTGATTTGCTCTAGATCGCCGATCAACAGAAGATAATACGGCGCTCCCTTGGCGGGCTCGACTAGATCAAGGCCGATATCAAGCCGTTCGAGCCATGCCTCGGCCGTGTCGCCTTCCCGAACCCCCTGGTCATGTTTGAAAATGCGGAACTGCAAGCCAGCTTGCATCTTTCGATGCTCAATCAACGGGGCGAGTGCGTTCTCGATTTCTTCCGCCCTGGGGTCGGCAGCAGCAAATACAATCCCCCACCCGCTGCTGGAGAGATCCTCCTCATTGACCTCAACGACCGTCCCGAAGGTCATTGCGTCTTCGTGCCGCCGGATCGCCGCGGGATCATTGGCGTCCGTCGAGGCTCGCTTGGCAAAGCCCGAGGGATCGGGATCCGGGAGAGGCCTGCTCGTCTCGGCGTCAATGCCGAATGACGCGAACTTCGCGCTCGCGACGTCACGTTCCGCCACCACGTGCTCCTATCCTGTTGCCACTGCGGCGCTCCAGATGAGGTGCGCGACCTCGGGTCCAGCAATGTCGCTATGTGCGCCGCTCACGCCGTCACCGCGGCAGATGGCGCGGCTCGCTTCGATGTTATGAATGGCCCCACCTGCAAGGTCATAGGCGTCACCCGCGTCGAGGATCGCAATGTTGCGGACAGGAGCGCCGAGGCCTTGTGCGCCGTAGATGCCCAGAGCGCCAAATCGCGGCAGTTTGCCCGCATCAAAGTCAATCTGCCACCGCGCTGCGGCGCCGAGCGGGTAGAAATACGATAGGGCGCGGTCGTGGCGGCTCTGTGTCGTGACAATGGGGCCGTCGGCGAGCCGGCCCCCGATCAACCGCTCGAAATAGCCACGTCCGCTGCCGTAGTCGTTGTTCGAGCCGTAGGACCAGAGTGAAAGCGCACCCTGAATAAGGGCAAGCGAAGCGATTTGGTTGCCCTGTACACCCGGTCCCCCGGCAATCGCCGCGGAGGCGGCGATGCATCCGAAGCTATGTCCCATCACGTGCAGCCGCGCCATTGGATAGCGGTCCGCGAGTCGCCGTAAGAGCGAGTGGAAGCTCACCTCACCGAGGCTCCGCGCGCGATCCTTCATTTTCCAGAACGACAGCATCTGGAGCGGAGCGAGCAGAGAGCCGAACCTCTCAAGTCCAAACGAAGCTGGACCGCTGCTTGACGCCTCGAAAATTGCAGGCGCGTCGAAGGGAGGGTTGTCAGCGCCCGGCTGCGCAGTCGGGCCGCCGACGGTAAGCTCAGTCATCATCAGGTCGAGCGCCTCATAGGCCGCTCGAACGGTCTCCGGCATCGTCTGGGGCGCACTGTCGGCGAGCGCGTTGGCGATGATGACCTTGAGCGCTTCACGTAGTCCCGGTCGCTCGCCTAACCGTCCGGCATAAGCGTCGGCGAGTGCATCAACCTCCCGCCCTTCTGGTGGTGAAAAGCTCGCCGCAGCGGGCAATTCCTCGTCGCCCCAGGGCAGGCTCGGCCAGTGCAGCCCCACCAACATCGGTACGAAGCCCTGCGGCCGAAATGTAGCAAGACGCGCGCTGACATCGTGAAGCGCGAGTAGAGAGCTGAACCAGCGGTTATATTGGTCGATTGCGGCTGGGATATCACCCATCCAGCCGTGGATATTAATAAAGATATCGGTAGGGTCTGCCGAGGCATTCAGCAGCGCTTCAGACGCGATGCCACCGCTCGCGGGCCTTTCGGCACCGTCCGCGTCGAAGCACAAGAGAGCATAAGGTCGGTTTTGCCCAGGCCAGGTTACGACTGACATCGCCGTCTCACCTTACAATCGATCAACAGCACTCTCGGGCGTATCGTGCCGCGTCAGATCGGAAGGCCGACTGCCGTCGAAATGAGGAGCACCGAGCACGCCAACAAAAGAGAAAGTACCGGCGGCACCGCGAAAGATGACCGCCAGAGCGCGTCAATTATCCCAAATCATTCTATTGCGCTCTCATCTCAACCCAACAAACTTTGAGGTTTGGTCTTAGAGCTCTGAACTCGATTATCGTTGCGAGAGATATCCGAGATAACTCTAAAATCGGACACAGTACGGTTTGTACAAACTTAGACGTAAAGCCGCGCGAATCCTGGCAACGAGCCGCATCTAACGTCAGATGGATATTGAGCTGCGGAGATAATAATGGCTGGATTTTCTCGGAAGTCAAGTTAGACTGTCTCGCCATTTCAAAGCAGCGGATGGGACCATCTCGAATCGATCGTCGCTCCAGGGGAAGCGGGAGAAGAGACATGAACGATACGGGCTATCCGAGCGAGAGCGGTTACGATTTTCAGGCGCTGGCCGACCGCGAAGCGGAAATCGCCGACGCCGAACAAGAGCCCTTCGTGCCCGATTTCGGGGTGGCGCCCTTGCCGGTGTCGGACGCGGCTTTGGCGCTTATCGTCCGCCATGAGACAGGCGGCCGCCCGTTCTATGAAAAGGTGATCAAAGCGCGGCCAATCTGGCCGGCCGGAGCGTCCGGCGTCACGATCGGGTTCGGATACGACATCGGGTATGTTTCTGCCGCTGACCTGCGCCGTGACTGGGCCGAGCTCGGCAGCAATTCTTTAGACCGGCTCGCGAGGGCATGCGGCCGCCACGGCGACCCGGCGCTGGCGGCGCTCGCCGCGTCAATGTCGGACATACGCGTGTCTTGGGACATGTCAGAGCGCGTCTTCAAAGCCCGCACGCTTCCGAAGTTCGTGCTTCTGACGATGTCGTCGCTTGCAAACACCGATGAACTCTCGCCTGATAGCTTCGGCGCGCTTGTTTCTCTCACGTTCAATCGCGGCGCTTCCTTCGCGATCCGGTGGAATCCGGCGAAGGATCCGAAGGACCGCTATCGCGAAATGCGCGCGATAAAGGACGCCATGGCGGCGAAGCAGTTTACTGGAATCCCGGACCTAATACGTTCGATGACGCGGCTTTGGCGTGGCACGGCTATCGAGGCCGAGATGACGAGGCGACGCAAGAACGAGGCAGCGCTGTTCGCCTACGGTCTCACGACGCAATCCGCGCCCTTTGTCCCAAGTTTCGACCTTTCTGATGATGACGGTTCCGGCGCGGGAATACCTGGCACCTCTGACGACCAAGAGGCGCCCGATGGCGCAGAATTCGAGGGACAGGCCGACGCGTTCGATTTTGCGCCGGCGATCAGCGCGGCGGCGGTCCGCTGGGCTGAGGACGAAAGGTCTCCGGATTACGCGCATCTCGTCGAGGCGCCCCCGACCGGTGGACTTTTCCGGCTCAACGCCGCTGCGCTGGAAGCGCTGAGCGAGGCCAACGACTTCGCGCTGCCCGACGGTGCCCGAATCCTTTTTGGCCTGCGCGGCTGTGCTATCGTCGATGGCGGCGGCGGCTTCTCAGAGTCGGTGACGCTTCGCGATATCCGCCCTGACCATCAGGTGGCGCGCTGCGTCCTCGGCGTCTGGGACCGCGCAAAGAGCCAGATCGCAGTGTTCGCCGGATCTACGGTACCGAATGCTGCGGCGGTCGTGTCATGGCGCGCGAAACACGACAGGGGAAACCTGCTCTCGACTGGTCTCTACGGCTATATTGTCGGCACCCATAACGGGAAGCCGGGCTGCTTCTTGCTCCGGAAGACGGCAAGCGTCTTCAGAGAGGTCGTGGTACGCCGCAGCTCAGCTGACCTCGAGTACTCACTCGGCGATATGGCGCACGTCTGCACCCCTGGTGACAACATACACCCGACGTTCTTTCAAACGACGGCAGCATTCTCGTCGGTCGGCTGCCAAGTGGTGGTCGGCTCGGCGAGCCCCGCTGGTGACCACAGGGGACCGTGGGCGAAATTCCGCGAGATGGCTGGCCAAGTTGGACCAGCAGGCACCCCTGGAGCCCCGTATTTCTATATGCTGCTCACCGGCGCCGAGGCTGCGCTCGCGAGAAGCGCACCGCCGAGGCGGCTGCGCTTCGGTTCGTCCGGCGAGCGCGTGCGTGCCATGCAGGAAAAGCTGGGTATCAGTGCTCCCGATGGTGAATTCGGTCCGGCGACGTCTGCCGCGCTTCACGCGCTCCAGAAGAAGCGCGCGCAGGGACGGTCGGACGGCATTTACACGCCCTCGCTCGATGTGGCGCTCGACTGGTCAATTCTCGGAGCTTAGAAATGGCGCAGGGTGTGACTGTGTCGCCCGATTCCACGGGTCTGATCTACCGCTCCGCAGACGATGGGCCGGGTCTGCATGCCCTACTCATTGGCATCAGCTCTTACAAGTTCCTCAAAGGAGGCGAAGAGGAGCAACAGAACAATTACGGTCTCGATCAGCTCGACTCGGCTGCTCGGACGGCAAGCGAAATTCAGCGGTGGCTACTTGAGCCGTCCGCCGAGCTCGCCTGGCCGGTGCGCACCATCCGCCTACTCGCGTCACCTAGCGAGGTCGAGGCCTACGAGCATCCGGTGCTTGCAAATTGTCTGCCGGCCACGTTGGCGAATTTGAAGCGGGCGGTCCGCGCCTGGCGCATCGACGCTTCGCAGGATCCAACCGGCGCGACGCTCTTCTACTATTCCGGTCACGGAATACAGCGGACGCGTGGGGACTCACTGCTTCTACTCGCAGATTTCCTCGACCCAAGTGAGTCACTTCTCGGCCGCGCTATTGACTTTATCGAGATCTACAACGGCATGGCCGAGCCGCCGTTCGAGTGCCGGGCGCGAACCCAATTCTATTTCGTCGATGCCTGTCGCACAGACGTCAGGGGTATCCAGGCGCTCGCCAACCCGGTGCCAGCGACGATTTGGGATATAAGCGAGGGAGGGCGAGACGATCGCGTCGCCCCGATCTTCTTCGGCGCCTCGGTCGGCCGACCCGCGTTCGGCTCGCTTCTCCCATGCGGTATTTCGGCTTTTGGAGCAGATGTGTTGGCGTGCTTGAGCGGGGGGGGAGCCGATCTCATCCGGGGGCCGAGCGGCGATCGATGGACGGTAACGATCGGCTCTATGGCAGAAGCCATGGCGCGGCTCGTTGACGAAGCCAATAACAAGCGCGGCCGCGACCTGCGCAGTCTTTCCTTCGATAAATGGACTAAGCTCGACATACCAATTGTCACGCTTAAAGAACCGCCAGAGGTCGACTGCCGGTTCACAATCAGCCCTTCCGACGCTGTGCCGCATACCTCGGTCGTGCTCGACGCGCTCCAAGACGCAGCCCCCTACACTTTCGGGCCGCCGTGTGAGACCGCACGAATGTACCGCGCGCGGGCCGGGGGATATGTGGTCAGCGCAAAGATTTTGCCGGAAGTTGCGGCGACTTATCGCGCATTCAGTAAGCAAATCATCACGATAAAGCCGCCATATTTCGATTTCGATCTCAGCTTCATTGCCGAACCTTCCGCATGAGGACCGAACGATTAAAAAACCGGCTGGGCGGCTTGCCTGCAGAAGTGCGAGACCAAAATTTCGCGCTACTCGCGCGCTCGACCGTTTCTGGACTCTCGCAGGCGATTACGGAAGCGGCCAAGACCGATCAGGTTGCCTACGTTTCGGTAGCGCTCCCGAACGGAACCACAGCTGCGACCGCGGTGGATATAACGGAAAAATCGGCAAGCTCAATGAAGGGCATTTACAAAAAGCTAGGTACGCTTCCCGCCGTCACCGCTTTTATCGACTCGGAGGTCACCTCGCGGGTAGCCGCGAGCGCCCATTTTCCCGCGGCGACGCGTGCTCAACTCATCCTAGGAAGCGGCAAGCGTCAGAACATCGCAAGCGCAGTCGAACTCGACACCGAGAGTTCTTCGATCCGAGTCTCCCGCGGTGCGAATGAGGGAGTCGCGACTGTCAGGTTGTGGCTTGAGAATGATTTGCTACTGTCGGTCGTAATCGCGTCGGGTGCAACTGTCGAGCTGACGCCAACGGCCACGACCATCTCTTGTACATTAGCGACCGGAGTTCCGATCGTGGACGACATGATGCGGTTCCGCGCAGCGGGTCAAGTACGTGAAGTTGCAGTCATTCTCGACAGTATGTCCGGAAAGGAGGTCCTCCGATATCTCGGCAATCATCCGGCCGCAAGTATGCTATTAGGTTATGGATTGCTGCGCAGTGGAGACATCGCGCAAATGTTTGGTCCGTTTGCGAGAGCGGCGAAGCTACGGCCAGATATCAGCGACGCCGCCGTATTGGCCGGGGAAGCCGCCGCGCGTCTTGGTCTGCACTCAGATGCCCTCGCCTTCTTCTCAGCGGCAGCAAAGGCAGGTCTGCCGGCGTTCAGTTTTGGCGTCAATTATTTGGTGGACCGGCTCCGCACCTATGGTCCTAGGCCAGGGGGCCCCTTCTCCGATGAAGCCGCGTTGAACTTGGCAAACAAAGCGCTTGCGCAGGTTCAGCCTTTTGCGCCGGCGATGTTGCATGGAGCCATCGCCACGACGTATAGAATGGAACGATGATCTGTCGTATATAATCTTCAGAAACGCATATACCGTCCTTGCGACTTTTTAATAGATGTGTAAGCGATTTATAGTTCCTGGGTTACGCATAAGACACAGCATTACCAGAATAACCTCACATTCCAACCTTCTTATAAGCCGCGGTTCTTGACGGCGCAGGGGTCGTTCCTTAGCGACCGGCTTTTCTTCCCAACTGACGCGCTCATGCGCCACGGCCCTGAGTTGGTGGCACTGGGGCCCGCTCATGGGTTCAGAGTTCTCGCCGGAGACGATCTTTATCTGTAACCGATCGGCTGGCACCACGCCCGGTCTGAGCGCGGCGTGCTAATCTGCTGGGATGGCGGTCGGCGAGGAACGCATCGGCGAGGCGGTGCTCGCCCTTTTGTGGCTGACGCTCCACGACGAGCGTCGGACCTGGAAAGGCTTCGACTGGGCTGCGCTGGGCCGTCTCCACGCCAAGGGGCTCATCGCCGACCCGGTCGGGCGCGCCAAGTCGGTGGTGCTGACCGACGAGGGCCTGCGCCAATCCGAGGCGCTGTTTCGGACCCTGTTCACACGATCCGTCTGACGCGCCAGGGTGGCGGCGTTCTCAGGCCACGGCTTGGAGCGTGGGTGTGCTCGGGTAGGCCCGGGGCAGAAGCTCGTCGAGGCGCCGCTGCGGATGCCCCTCGACGATGCGGGTCATGACGTCGGCCAGGTAGGTCTGCGGCTCGACGCCGTTGAGCTTGCAGGTCTCAATCAGCGAGGCGATCACCGCCCAATGCTCGCCCCCGCCGTCGGATCCGGCAAAGAGCGCATTCTTGCGATTGAGGGCCAGAGGTCGGATCGCCCGCTCGACGGTGTTGGAGTCGATCTCGACGCGCCCGTCGTCGAGGAACAGGCTCAGCCCCGCCCAGCGGCTCAGGGCGTAGCGGATCGCCTCGGCCAAGTTGCTCTTGCGGCTCAAGAGGCCGAGCTTCTCCCGCAACCATGCCTCCAGCGCCTCGACCACCGGCCGGCTTCGTTCCTGCCGGGCCGCCTGTCGTTCCTCGGCCGAGCGACCGCGGATCTCGGCCTCGATCCGGTAGAGCGCGGCGATGCGCGACAGCGTCTCCGTCGCGATCGGCGAGGCGGCGGCGAGATCATAGAATTGCCGGCGCACATGGCTCCAGCTTTAGGCCAGCCGCACTGCGCCGCCCTTGGCCAGGCTCTCGTAGGCCGCGTAGCCGTCGACCTGCAGCACGCCTGCAAACCCGCAGAGATGCGCGATCGGTCGTCCGGCTGTGCGATCGGGCGCGTACACGTAGGCGACGCCCGGCGGATCCGTCCCGCCCCAGGGCCGGTCGTCGCGCGCATACGCCCAAAGCTGGCCGGTCTTGGTGCGACCGCGGCCCGGATCGAGCACCGGTGCCGTGGTCTCGTCGGCAAACAGCTTGCCCGAGCGCTTGAGCGTCTCCAGCAGTCGCCCGTGCACGGGCCGAAGCAGGAAGGCGGCGCGCCCGACCCAGTCGGCCAGCGTCGAGCGGTCGAGGCTGACGCCCTGGCGGGCGAAGATCTGCGCCTGCCGGTAGAGCGGCAGTTGGTCGGCGTATTTGGAGACGAGGACCTGCGCGACCAGAGCGTCGGTGGGTAGACCGCCCTCGATCACCCGCGCCGGCGCGGGTGCCTGCACGACAGCGTCCCCGCAGGCCCGGCAGGCATAGCGTGGGCGGCGGATCACCAGCACTCGGAACTGCGCCGGCACCACATCGAGGCGCTCAGAGACGTCCTCGCCGATCCGGTGCAGGGCGCCCGAGCAGCATGGGCAGACGAGGTTGCCGATATCCACGACGGTTTCGACCCGCGGCAGATGGGCGGGCAGTGCACCACGGTTCGTGCGCCGCTTGACCCTCCGGGCCTCGTTCTTGGCGGGCTCCGTTTCCTCGGCGGCAAAGCGCGCAGCCTCGACCTGCTCGGCCTCCTCAAGCCCGAGCAGAAGCTGATCCTCGGGCAGGCTCTCGGCGCGACGTACGAAGCGGTGGCGCTGCATCGCCAGGATGATCTGGCGCAGCCGCTCGTTCTCGGCGCGCTCCTCGGCGAGCAGCGCCTTGAGCGTCTCGGGATCGTCGGACGAGGGCGAAGCAGGCGCGGCCACGAAGCGGATTAGAGCAGATCCGCCAGTGACTTACCACCGCGATGAAGCCCGTCCGCCAGTCTTTTTGCTCAGCCTGCAACCGCCGGCACGCTCACGGCACGCGCCGCATGGACGCGCTTCCAGTCCAAACCTTCGGCGAGCGCCGCGAGCTGCGCCGCGCTCAGCCGGACCACGCCGTCCTCGATCTTCGGCCAACAGAACTGGCCAGCCTCCAAACGCTTGACCGCGAGGATCAGTCCGCTTCCATCCCAAACCAGGAGGTTCACCCGGTCGGCGCGTTTTGACCGGAACACGTAGACCGTACCGGAGAACGGATCTCCACCCATCGCGTCCCGGACCAGAGCGGCCAGCCCGTCCATGCCCTTGCGGAAGTCCACCGGCCGGGTGGCCAGCATCACGCGCACCGCGCCGGAGGGCCCGATCATGGGCAAGCCTTCAGCGCCCGGATCACCGCGGTGATCTGCGCCTCGCTTGCGTCCGCGCCGATGCGCACCACGGCGCCGGCCATCTCCACCTCGATCCCGACAGCAGGCCTGCTCTGAGGACGGATGCCGGCCCGGGGCGACGATGCGGATGACGCAGAGGCAGGCTCATCGAGGAGAACCGGTACGAAGGCCGCTGCCCTTCCACTGACTGTCGGCGCCTTCCGCGCCTCGCGCAGCCAGGTAAACAGGTGCTGCGGGCTCATCCCGTTCCGGCGCGCGACCACCGACACGACGGCACCCGGTGCCATGACCTCAGCCAGGATCCGTCTGCGCTCGGACTGCGACCAGCGTCGCCGGCCGCTCGCGGTGGTGATCACCTCAAACCGCCGAACGGTTTGCGGCGGCTCGACCATATGCTCGACCATAGATACAAAACGATCCCATCCAGGGACCGTCAGCATCATCCTCTACGCCGGCCAGCGAAAGGTGGGCTCGAAACATCGCATACGATTCACCCGGCTCATGGCTAAGCTGTTTCACACGTGAGATGCCGATCAGGGCTGGCCACTGCCGCCCTTGCTGCACGAGTTCGTGCCGCTCGGGCAAATGGCGCACCTCGTGAGCGATGCGGTGCGGTAGGCGCTCGAGCGCTCGGCCATTTTCGCCACCTACACAGAGGAGCGCGGATACCCCGTGCTATCATCCCTACATGATGGTGGCCCTGCTGCTCTACGGCTATAGCTGCGGCCTGTACTCCCCGCGCCAACTCGCCCGTGCCTGCGAGGAGCGGGTCGACGTCATTGCCGTGACCGGCCCGAACCAATCGGATTTCCGCACCATTGCCGATTCAAGCGTGTCGCCCCTTCGCCGAACCCGGGTGGCCGGCCATCGGTGGCGCTGGAGGTACGAGAGGCACCGTGTGCCTACACGGCCGAGATGCTGGGCGTCTCGTGAACGTGGCGATGGATGATGGCGCCCCTGCGGCCGCCCATGTAGCAGCAGCAACCGCGGTGCTTGATCGCGGACACGGCAAGCCAACCGTAAGCGTTGATGCTAAAGTGGAGAAGGTCGATTCCTACCGCGCATTCCTTGAAGTCTTAATCGAGATCAATTCAGATTTATCAGTTATTAACGGCAACAGGGCACCCGCGAACGAAATGCAGCGCAGCTTATAGGCGGACAGTGTAGACCGCCGTAAGCGCCCACAGCTGTAGATCATATTTTGCTGTAATCGTGCTTCACCCTTCTCGTCATTCTGGTCATCACAACGGCCAGTTGACGACTCTGACAATCCGAGCGGAACGTGCATCAAGAGGCCTCCGCGCGTAATTTCACACTGGCCTCAAGTAAACATACTCAAGCTGAAAGATGCATTTGCGGCCTCAAAGAAACCTACCGGACAATTTGGAAGCCGGTAGATCGATTCAAATGGCTATTAAGATACTAAGCCTATTCGGTGGCTGCGGCGCCCGCCCGGACAGAGTCGACGGCGCGGCCGGGCACTACCTCAATACGGTAGACGGTATTGAGGAAAGCGATTACGAACAGGCAAGCGATCCCCAAAACTGTTATTCCAACTATAGAGCTCTGAATCTTAACACCTGAAGAGCTGAACTCCAAATTGGTCTTTGAATTTCTTAAATCTTCTGCTTCAGACTGCGCGAGGTCTCGAGCTGAACATCTCTGAGACCATAACAATTGATAAGCTGCAAGCGCAACGCCAGCACACGTCAGTAATACGACTAGCATCAGCACCACGTTGGACGCCATTATTTGCCATTGGAAGACCTTCACCCTGATTCCTGCCAGCTCGGCTTCCGCCTTGAATCTCGCTACGTTGTACGCGCGGCAACTCTCTGCGACGGCGGGCTCAAACGACTGGCAAATGCCCTGGGTCTGATCGGCGCGAGACTTCTGAGCAAGCGCCTCTATCCGTCGCCTTGCATCATCTTTTTCTGATGACTGCGCTGGGCATTCTGCCGGTAATGTTAGTGCCGTCAAGGTAAGTAAACAGGCGAGGCTTCGGGTTACCTCAATGGGCATGGACAGCTCTCTGGATAATCTCCGTATTTTCTGATGTATCTTACACATTCGTTGACCAATTGGTCCCGGGCCACCGCCGCCGACGCTTTCGGCAATGGTACATCTTCGGGGATTCCTATCCCCCCATCGCGCGTCAATAAGGCGATGACCTTGGTTCGGCACTGCTTTTCAAGCTTTGGAACTTGCGCCTCTCCACCGTTACTATAGCAGAGCAGCAGTCCAATAATGCTCAAACGTTTTAGATGCATACATCGCTCCTACTTGCTCGGATCGATGAACGTGATGGAGAGCACGACCTGATAGACCCCGCTCCTAGGCAATCTCCGCAAATGCAGTTCGATATCGTCATCGGTCTGTGAGTATGTATACCTCCGGGCGTTGTCGGACATATTCCCCTTCCTTGCATTTCCGGCCAGGCACACCTCCAAGCTCCGCGCCATCATCGAGAACACGGCCTTAGCATCCGGCGCCTCAGCAAACTCTTCTAGACATTCAAATTCCGCCTGCGCTTCGTCGCCTGAGATTTCGCAAGTAGATAGACGTCCCAGAGTTACCTTTGAGCCGTAGCTGTGCGTATTAAAGTCAAACCCAGACCTGATCGAGCTGAAGTGCGCCCCTGCTGACATAAGAGCTCGGTTCAGTCCAGAACAAAACTCGTCCGAGTGGGACGGTGTTGGCTCGACACACGCAAGCGCAAGCAATAATATTGGCCCCACAGCGAAACCACGGGGCACTACTGATAGGAAAATTGAATTTCCCATACCCGTGAGCCGTAGTCTATTTGTAATTTGAACTCGTGAGGTCCATCGGAAAAGGTGGCCCATCGATAGTCTCCGCTTTGATCAACGGAAGGAGAGTTGTCGCTGCAAGCCCTAAGATTTCTGAGAAAATCCTGGAAAAACGATGTCCCCTCATTAGCATTTTTGAAGTACCAGCTACATCGATATTCAGGCTCATCCTCGGAGAGTTCGTTGATGCGGCATTTGCCGCCTTCCATCGAGAACGACGTCGCCCGATATGAGCTTGACTCGAAGCGCTTCTTGCCGGAAATCTCCGCAAATCTATTCTTCGCATATGCTCTAATCGAGTTTATGGAGGAACAATCCGCTGACATGCACGGACAAAGGCAAGCTAAATATAGTGCACCACTGGCCACGACCTGGCGATGCAGTTTCGAGGTATTACAGCGTAGAAACATAGGAGTACCCGCGATTTGAGGCTGCGTTAACGTAAGATGAGGTGAATTGTGTGTTAAGCGACGCTCTGCTGTATCCGTCAGAGCGCCCGGCGAGCATTGCAGCGACGCGTTGTTCCGGGCTGCCGTACGGCCTCCCCCGGAATTGACCCGATTTCCCCCCACGTAGATATATGGCGTCACTAAAAACGTTTATATCCATGGCTAATCCATATCGTTGCTTGTGGCCCATGTACCATCCCGACATGTAGTCTGCGTGCAGTTCAAGCTTGTCGTCGAGACCTGCCCGATATTGATATGCATGAGCCCATTCGTGCGCCATGGCGCCGATCACGCTCGAAGGCCACGATTCGCCAACGCGCTTTTGCTCGGCGATCAAGAGAGAAAGTCCAATTAGTATGCGCGCGTGAGCTCCATCCACCCGTAGAGCTATGCCGCCGAATGGCGCAGCTCTGTCGTCGTAAATAAATACTTCTGGTGCATATCGACTATTCAAGAAAACAAAGAATGTGTTCAATGCGTTTATTTCCTCGGCGAGATGGTCATCAAATTGACTAAAGCCGGAACGAGGCAATACACGCCGCATGTCGTACTTGAAATTCTCGTCTTCGTAACCCGGCTCGATTCCACAAAGACGAGGATGTGATCTTATATAAGCTCCTGAAGGCACTTGCGCTCCAGCCGTCCTCGATAAGCAGCAGGAACAAGCCACAGCCAAAGGTGCCTGTAACAGCGAGCGCCGGGTTACCATATCTCGATTTCCCCCTGATCTAAGTAATGCCTACCATCCACCAAACGGCGCGCCAACGCAATGCTGTTTAAGATAGCTTAGGCTTCCGGCAGTTCCGGCAAGGTCAGGTTTTGCGAAATTTGACGGGACATGCGCCCGCGTCGAGAAGGGGGGACTCTCGCTTTGAGAAAGTATCCTCTCTATCTCAGGAGCCGACTTGGGCGCATAATGAGTTCAGGCGCGACTTCGTGGCGAATGCTCTCTTCGTTTTAATGTGCAGGTGTCTTTCGAGTGGCGTGATTAGTCGAGTATCTGGGGATTGGTTTCGTTTACATAGTAAGCTTGTTTCGCGAAAGCTTCGTGGGTGCGCCTCGAGGCAGCGACGCACAGCTCTGCGCTCACTTGGCTGACTTCGTCAGCGCCAGCTTCGCACGCCGTGTGAAGACCCTGCGCGGCCTCACGCCCTACGAAGCTATCTGCAAGGCATGGTCCGCTGTGCCCGTCCGCTTCAGGTTAAACCCGATCCACCAAATGCCGGGTCCAAACATCTAGAGCCGGTCCCGGGCCGCTTGCGACGGGTGAGCGGGTGGCGCGTTATTGGGTGAAGGAGCATGCCCATGCCTTCACCTTTGTCCGTCGACTTACGCGAGCGTGTCGTGGCTGCCGTGGCGGCAGGGGCCTCGTGCCACCGCGCCGCAGCTCGCTTCCGGGTCAGCGTGTCCAGCGCCAGCCGCTGGTCGCAGCGCGCCCACCAAGAGGGCCATGTCGCGCCAAAGCCGATGGGCGGCGATCACACCTCGAAGCGCATCGAGGCGCATGCCGCACTGATCCTGGCGACCTCCCAGCAGGAGCCGCGTCTCTTCCTGCGCGAACTGCGCGACCGACTGGCTGAGCAGGGCGTCCAGACCAGCACAAGCGGCCTGTCGCGCTTCTTCCAGCGACACGCGATCAGCTGGAAAAGGGGGCGACGTTCGCAGCTGAGCAGGAGCGTGACGACGTAAGAGCGGCGCGCGAGGCGTGGTTCGAGGCGCAGCCCGAGCTCGATCCGGACCGGCTGGTGTTCTTGGACGAGTTGGCGGCGGCCACCAACATGGCGCGGCGCTACGGCTGGGCCCCACGCGGCGAGCGCTGCCGGCTTACAGCCTGTCAAACGGCGTAGAACTTTGGGTTCTCCGTCATTTCGTGTGGTGGAATGGGATGATCGGGAGCTGTCGAGCGTAGCGTCGATTCGGATGGGATGAATGCGATCCCCGAGCCGCCCATGCCCAAGCGCCTGCTCCCCTTCGTCCCGTCCTCGTTGCGCGTCATCGCGGTCGCCTCCGAGCCCGGGCGTGTGACGGTGTTGGCCGTGCCGCGGTCGGCGGCATCGTGCTGTCCGGTCTGTCGAAGGCATTCGGATCGAAGCAACGGCTCCTACGAGCGCCGCCTCGCCGACCTGCCCTGGCAGGGGCGGTCCGTCAGCCTACGCGTGCGCCTGCGACGCCTGTGCTGCCGCAACCCCGTCTGCCCCCGCCGCACCTTCAGCCAGAGCCTGCCGGACGTCGCCGTCCCGCGCGCCAGGCGCTCCCGACGGCTTCAGGATGTGCAGCGGCATCTCGGCCTCGCCCTCGGCGGAGCGCCGGCCGCACGACTGGCCCACCGGCTGGCGCTCCCGGCCAGCCCATCCACCTTCCTCCGCATGGTGCGGGCCGGGCCGGCCCCGATACCACGGCTGCCACGCATCATCGCCATCGGCGAGTGGGCCTGGCGGCGCGGGCGCCGCTACGGAACGATCATCGCCGATCTGGAACGCGACGCCATCGCGGAGCTCTTGCCCGATCGCGACGCAGACACCGTTGCTGACTGGCTCCGGCGCCATCCCAGCGTCGAGATCGTCGCCCGCGACCGGGCCGAGGTCTACGGCGAGGGCGTCCGGCAGGGGGCGCCCGGGGCAGTGCATGTCCTCGACCGCTGGCATGTGCTGCGCAATCTGGGCGAGGCCCTGCAGGAGGCTGTCACCGGCCAGCACAGCGTGATCCGCTCGGTGGCACGGACATTTGGGGACGAACGGGCCGCCGCGCTTCGGGCCGAGCGGAACCGACTTCGCCCCCTTTACGTCGGCCGACCGACACAAGCAGGAAAGGCACGCTCCCCGTCAGGCGCGCCACACCGAACTCCGGCGCCTTCACGCGGCCGGTGCTTCCGTCGCCGGCCTAGCCCGCCATCTCGATCTCGACCGCAAGACCATAGGGCGATGGCTGTGTGATTAGGCGTGGAATAAGGACCCCGTTTTCGGGGTGATCGGCGTCCAAACGGGACCCCCAGGACAAGTCATCCACACTGCCTTCCGGCTCGAACGGGAGGCTTGCGCGGGATGTTGGTCGTGGAGACGGTCGCAAAGATCCGCCGCGCGTACTTCGTGCAGCAGAAGCCGATCAAGCAGATCTGCCGGGAGCTGAGGGTCTCGCGCAAGGTCGTGCGCAAGGTCATCCGCTCCGAGGCGACGGCGTTCCGGTACACCCGCGCCATCCAACCTGCTCGAAGCTCGGATCGTGGCGGGACGAGCTTGACCGAATGCTCCTGGCGAACGCCAGCAAGGCGCGGCGCGAGCGACTGACGCTGACGCGTGTCTACGAGGCCTTGCGCGATCTCGGCTACGAGGGCGGCTACGACACGGTGCGCCGCTACGCCAAGGGCTGGAAGCGCGAGCGCACCGCGGTCACAGCCCAGGCGTTCGTGCCACTCTCCTTCGCGCCGGGCGAGGCCTACCAGTTCGACTGGAGCCACGAGACGGTGCTGATCGGCGGCACGACCACAGAGATCAAGGTCGCCCACGTCCGGCTCTGCCACGCGCGCATGCCGTTCGTGCGGGCTTACCCGCGCGAGAGCCAGGAGATGGTGTTCGACGCCCACGACCGGGCGTTCGCCTTCTTCCGCGGCGCCTGCCAGCGCGGGATCTACGACAACATGAAGACCGCCGTGGACGCGATCTTCGTCGGACGTGAGCGCGCCTACAATCGCCGCTTCCTGCAGATGTGCTCGCACTACCTCGTCGAGCCGGTGGCCTGCACACCGGCCTCGGGCTGGGAGAAGGGGCAGGTCGAGAACCAGGTCGGACTGGTGCGCGAGCGTCTGTTCACGCCACGCATCCGGGTGAGGAGCTACGACGAGTTGAACGCCCTGCTGCTCGACGGGGTGATCGCCTACGCCAAGGCCCACACGCATCCCGAGCAGCCCGACCGGACCGTGTGGCAGGCCTTCGAGGCCGAGCGGGCAGCCCTAGTCCCCTACGCCGGCCGCTTCGACGGCTTCCATGCCGTGCCAGCGGCCGTGTCCTCGACCTGCTTGGTTCGCTTCGACAACAACCGGTACTCGGTCACAGCCTCTGCCCTCGGGCGGCCGGTCGAGGTGCGCGCCTATGCTGAGCGCGTGGAGATCCGTCAGGACGGGCGCATCGTCGGCGAGCATGCCCGCGGCTTCGGTCGCAACCAGACGGTGTTCGATCCCTGGCACTACGTCCCCGTGCTCGCCCGCAAGCCCGGTGCGCTCAGGAACGGCGCGCCATTCAAGGACTGGGTTCTGCCTGCCGCCCTCGACCGGATCCGACGCAAGCTCGCCGGCTCTGCCGATGGCGACCGGCAGATGGTCGAGATCCTCACTGCCGTGCTGCGCGACGGGCTGAGCGCGGTCGAGGCCGCCTGCGCCGAGGCGCTACGTGAGGGCGTGCACTCGGCCGACGTCGTGCTCAACATCCTCGCCCGTCAGCGCGAGCCCACTGCACCCGTCACCATCCTGACGCCCGAGAGCCTGCGGCTGCGCCATGAGCCGGTCGCCGATTGTGCCCGCTACGACAGCCTGAGGAGAGCCCCATGATGGAACGTCAGGACATCCTCGCCACCATGGGCGAGCTGAAGCTGTTCGGGATGAAGGCGGCCTACGACGAGATCATCAAGGTCGCGCTCAAGCGCACCCACGAGCCTCAACAGGTCGTCGGCGACCTGCTCCAGGCCGAGATCAGCGAGAAGCAGGCGCGCTCGATCCGCTACCAGATGACGATCGCCAAGCTGCCCCTGGCCAAGGACATCGCCGAGTTCGCCTTCGCCGACACGCCGATCAACGAGGGGCTGGTGCGCGACCTCGCTGGCGGCGAGTTCCTGGCCCATCAGCGCAACGTCGTGCTGGTCGGCGGCACCGGCACCGGCAAGACGCACCTGGCCATCGCCATCGTGCGAGCGTGTATCCGGGACGGGAAGCGCGGCCGGTTCTACAACGTGGTCGACCTCGTCAACCGGCTCGAAGCCGAGGTGCGTGCCGGCCGGCAGGGCCGCATCGCCGACCATCTCATGCGGCTCGACTTTGTGGTGCTGGACGAACTCGGCTACCTGCCGTTTGCGCAGTCAGGCGGCCAGTTGCTGTTCCATCTGATCAGCAAGCTCTACGAGACCACCTCGATCGTGGTGACCACCAATCTTGCCTTCGGCGAGTGGCCGAGCGTGTTCGCTGGCGACGCCAAAATGACCACGGCGCTGCTCGACCGGCTCACCCATCACTGTGAGATCGCCGAGACCGGCAATGAGAGCTGGCGCTTCAAGAACCGCGCCTGAGGCCAGCGCCTACGACGCCAAAGCTGGACGTCGGATCAGTTCAGCCGCGCCGTACCCAGCTTGCGAAGGGGTCCCAATTGCACGCCGATCCGGGGTCCCGTTCCAACGCTTTTTGACACGCACAGAATCCTGTTCGCCTCGCCGTCGGTGAAATCCCGGTCGCGAAGGAGGGGCTTATCCGGCACCGCGACGACGATGCCTGAAGCTGGATTCGTTTCGAGATGGCCGTTCGCCACCGCCCAGTTCATGAGGGCCTTCGTCGCGGCGATGTGGGCATCGCGGACGGTACGAGGTTCTCGGCCGGAGGCGAGCAGATCGCGCTTCCAGGCGATGAGGTCTCCACGAGTGACCAGAGCGAGATCGTCGGTGCCGATGGCTTCCTCAAGCGCGGTCAGGACGCCCGCCCAGCGCTTGATGGTGGACGGCGCGAGCTTCGCCTCGGCCGCGTAGGCCTCGAAGGTCGGACGCCAAGGAACGGATCCCGTCGGCGCCGACGGAACGGATGCGATGCTCGAGGGCGCGGACGCGACCCGACCGGAGTCGTTTCCGAAGGGACGGGTATCGGACCGATGCCGATCGGAAGGAACCTCCGTTCCGCCTCCGGGCGCACCTTCCGGCGGCGCGACGGCTGCCGCCAATCGCCTCAGAAGCTCCCACCGCTCGTCGATCTCGACGGCGGCTCGAAGGTACCGCGTCCTGGCGAGAGCCGGCTCCTTCGTTCCGAGCGTCCTACGCTCCTCGCACCTTCCGAGCAGAGGCTGCAGTTCCTTCGGCACCCGGCGTCGGAACCAGTACATGCCTGTCTTCGGATGGCGCCACGGGCGGGCGAATGGTAGCGGCATGGTGTGTACCACCTTTGTGTACCACCGCGACGGCCGCAAGCATCTGAGATGCCTTAACTTTCTTCCGGATCAAGGGCTTAGGGAAGGAGTGGCGGAGGGGGGGATTCGAACCCCCGATGCCCTTGCAGGCATGCCGCATTTCGAGTGCGGTGCATTCAACCGCTCTGCCACCTCTCCGCAAGGTGCCTCGATGAGACGGGCGGTGCCTAGCACGCGGGATCGGGCTTCACAAGCGATCTAAAGCGCGGCGGTGAGGGATCAGACCACCACGGTGATCGCCTGCGCCGCCCGGGTCAGGCCCGTGTAGAGCCAGCGCGCCCGGTGCTCGCGAAACGCGTAGGATTCGTCGAACAGCGTCACCCGATCCCACTGCGACCCCTGAGCCTTGTGCACCGTCAGCGCGTAGCCGTAGGTGAACTCGTCGGTCTCCCGGCGCAGGAACAGCGGGATCTCCTCGTCCGTGCCGGAGATCATCGCGCGCAGCACCTTGATGTCGGTGGGCTTCCGGCGGAGCGCCGGGTCGTCCTCTGGCACCACATCGAGGCGGATCAGGTCAGGCCGCGGCGGCGCGCGCAGGGCCTGCACGGTCCAGGTCGAGCCGTTGAGCAGACCCTTCACCCGATCGTTGCGCAGGCAGACCAGCTTCTCGCCGATGGCCGGCATCGGATCGGTGTGGCCGGCGAGCTCCCGGAGCCGGGCGTTGTAGAGGCGGCGCGTCTTGTTGAGTCCGACCAGCACCTGGTCGCATTCGAGCACCTCGGCCGGATCGAGGGCGCGGCGCGACACCACGCGGCTCTGCCCGTAGCTGCCGAGCTCCAGCCGCCCGCCCTCGCGGATGGTCATCGCCATGCGGACGATCGGGTCGTCCTTGGCCTGCCGGTGGACCTCGGTGAGCATCACGTCGGGCTCCGCCTCGGTGAAGAAGCCGCCGCCGCGCACCGGCGGCAGCTGCGCCGGGTCGCCCAGAACCAGAACCGGCCGCTCGAACGACAGCAGGTCGTTGCCGAGGTCGGAATCGACCATCGAGCACTCGTCGATGATGATCAGGTCCGCCTTGGCGGCCGGGCCCGAGCGGTTCAGCGTGAAGGTCGGCCCGCCCTCCTCCGCCTCCTTGGTGCGGTAGATCAGCGAGTGGATCGTGGCGGCGTCGTAGCAGCCCTTCTGGCGCATCACCGAGGCGGCCTTGCCGGTGAAGGCGCCGTAGACCACTGTGCCGTCGACATCCTCAGCGATGCGGCGGGCGAGCGTGGTCTTGCCGGTGCCGGCATAGCCGAACAGGCGGAACACCTGGGACCCGCCGTCCCGCCGCCACGCGGCGATCGCCTTCAGCGCCGCATCCTGCTGCGGGGCGTAGGCAGCCGGCAGGCCCGCGCTCACGGCCAGCGCACGGTCGGCGGCATCGAGGACAGGATCGACGCGACGTTGCCGCCGGTCTTCAGGCCGAAGATCGTGCCCCGGTCGTAGAGCAGGTTGAACTCGACGTAGCGACCGCGCCGCACCTGCTGCTCGTGACGGTCCGTCTCGGTCCAGGGCGTGCCGAGATTGTCGCGCACGATCCTCGGGTAGGCCTCCAGGAAGGCGCGGCCCACGTCGCGGGTATAGGCGAGGTCGGCCTGCGGATTCCCGCTCCAGAGATAATCGTAGAAGATTCCGCCGATGCCGCGCGGCTCGTTCCGATGCTTGAGGTGGAAATACTCGTCGCACCACGCCTTGTAGCGGGCGTGATCGATGCCGTGGGCCGCGCAGGCGCGCTCCAGGCAGGCGTGGAAGTGGCGGCTGTCCGGATCGTCCTGGTTGCGGCGCCGCTCCAGGACCGGGGTGAGATCGGCGCCGCCGCCGAACCACGCCCGCGTCGTCGCGACGAACCGGGTGTTCATGTGCACCGTCGGCACGTGCGGGTTCCACGGATGGGCGATCAGCGAGATGCCGGTGGCGAAGAAGCGCGGGTCCTCGGCCGCGCCGGGCATCTGCGCGCGGAATTCCGGCGCGAACTCGCCGTGCACCGTGGAGATGTGCACGCCCGCCTTCTCGAACACGCGGCCCCGCAGCATCGCCATGACGCCGCCGCCGCCCGGCCGTCCGGTATGGTCGGTCCGGTTCCACGGGGTCTTCTCGAAGACACCGGGGCTCTCCGGCGCGTCCGGATGGAACGGGCCCGCCGCCTCCGCCTCGAGGGCCTCGAAAGCCGCCAGGATCCGGTCGCGCAGGCTTTCGAACCACGCGGCGGCCTCGGATTTCATGGCCGTGACATCGGCCTCGGAGGGAGGCGCAGCCAGGGCTGCGCGCGCGTCGTCCGGCATCGTCATGGACGAGGCTTTCCCACTGCGCCGCGCCGGCGTCAATTCGCTTCCCGCCGGATGCCGGCGCGCAGGCCGCTAACGCGCCGTCGGCGGCTCGCCCACTGGCTTCAGCAGACCGGTGGCGCTGGCCACCAGCTCGCCGGCCGCATCGCGGATCTCGGCCTCGCAGAAGATCACGGAGCGGCCCGCCCGGGTGACGCGGCCTTCCGCGAGCAGGACGTCGCGGCCCGGGGCGAGGAAGCGGGTCTGCATATCGAGGGTGACCACGGGCCGGCCGGCCCGCAGACGGGCTGCGGTGCCGAGGGCGACGTCCAACAGGGTGCAGATCACGCCGCCATGGGCGATGCCGAGATTGTTGGCATGCTCCGGCCGGAGCGCCAGACGCAGCCGCGTCCGGCCGTCCCGCACATCGAGCGCCTCGATCCCGCAGAACCGCACGAAGGGGATGTGGGCGCCGAAGACGGTGTCGGGCTCCGATTGCTGGTTCACGCCGATGGCTCCGGATCTCTCCCTGGGGGACCCGTTATGGCCCAGGCCCGCACACTTGCCCACGCGTCGCCCGCGACATTGTCCGAGCCGTCTCCGCGAGACTTGGCGGCGGCCGCGCATGCAGAGGGACGCGTCCCGCAGGACATCGCCGGAGACTTCGCGCTTCTTGTCAGACGGGAAACGCTGTTTGCAGACGAAGGCACCTGCCGGGGTTCGATGCCAGCCAGAGGGGGAGGCGTCGAGAGGCGCCAGCGCGTGCAAGTGTGCCAGCTGGGGCCTGGATTTCTCAGGCTACGATTTCAGCTCCACCGTCGGCTTGAATAATATGCGTGTTCACGACCTGAGCCTTGTGCAGGGAAATGCTCGGCGACGACTTGATTTTGTTGCAAAGACGATAGAACCGTAGGACCACCGTCAGATAGAGGGAATCATCGATGGACGACAACGCCACTGAACAGCAGCAGACCTTTATCGAGCAGGCATCGGACATCGTATCGGCCTATGTCTCGAACAACTCCGTTCCGATCAGCGAGCTGCCGGTCTTCTCGCCGGTGTCCACGCGGCTCTGACGAAGCTGTCCGCCCCCGCGGCGACCGTCACCGAGACGGCCGACAAGCCGACGCCGGCCCAGATCCGCAAGTCGGTGACCCCGGATGCGCTGATCTCCTTCATCGACGGAAAGCCGTACAAGACGCTCAAGCGCCATCTGTCGCGCAACGGTCTGACGATCGAGCAGTATCGCGAGCGCTTCGGGCTGCCGCGGGACTACCCGTCGACGGCCGCCAGCTATTCCGCCCAGCGCTCGGAACTCGCGCGCAGCCTCGGCCTCGGCCAGCAGCGCCGCAAATCCGCCGCGCCGGCAGAGGAGCCCGTCGAGCCGGTTGCCGAGAAGCCGAAGCGCGCGAGCCGTCCGCGCAAGGCCAAGGAAACGGCCTGACGCCAAGCGCCGGCTCTCCATCGCGAGCCGGCTCTACGGATCTCGAACGGCACGCGGCCCGCGTGCCGTTCCCGTCAGGCGAAATCCGCGAGGTCGTCGGCCACGTCCCCGGCGGCGATCTCCGTCTCGGCCTTCTCGCGCTCGACCCCGTCGCGCTCGCTCCGGTCCTCGGACCGGCGATCCGGTTGTGCCGTCTCCGACGCCTGCGCGTCGCCCTGTCCGTCCGGAGATCGATCCGGTACCCGCCCCGCCATGCTGCGCTCCCCCCGACCCCGCGGCTGCAGAGCAATGCCCCACGCGCCCGGCGCGTTCCGGGCTGTGTCAGGAGCGGCGCGGTTTCGCGCGCCCGGAGAGAAAAACGCGAAACATCCCCATTGCCTGATGGGATGCCGCCGGGAACGCCGTCGGCAGCAGGGATGGAACGCACGATGACGGACACGCAAACCCGGGTGGAGACGAGCCGGCGCGACCTGCTCGCGGCCTCGCTCATCGGAACGTTACCCTTGCTCCTGGCCGCCGGCGCCGAGGCCAGCCCGCTCAATCCGGAGCAGACCATCATCCGCGCGCCCGACGACCTCCCGTGGGTGCCGTCGAAGGGCTATCCCGAGCGCAGCGTCGACCGCTGCACTCTCACGGGCGACATCAACGGCAGCGGTCTCTACTATACCTTGATCCGCTGGTGGCCGGGCTACATGAGCGCGCCGCACACTTACACCACGGCTCGGTTCTGCATGGTCCTGGCCGGCACGTGGTGGTGCAACAGCGGGGCGGATTTCGATCCGGCCGCCTGCGTGCCCGTGAAGGCGGGAAGCTTCGTCCGCCGGGTTGCGGGAACGCCGCATTATGACGGCGTCGTCCGCGACGGCACCGAGCCTGCGGTCATCGCCATCTGCGGCATGGCACCGGTCAATTACAGGCTGGTCGACCCGTCGCAGCCGGGCTGGCGCCGGGTCTGAGGGTGACCGATCATCCGGTCCCGCGTTGAACGGCCGGAGCTTTTCGATCGGGAGCGGGATTTGGGCAATCGCTACGGGCTGGAGATCCGCGCGGCGACGGGCCCCGACGCCGCGGGCCTCGCAGCCCTGCTGGGCGAGGCGGGCGTCGCGGTTGGGGCAGCCGATCTCGCGATCCGGCTCGACGACCTGCAACGCAACGGCGGCACCGCCCTCGTCGCCGTCGAGTGGGGGCCGCCGAGCGGCCTCGTGGCGCTCGCGCCGGTCCGCACGCTCGACGCGCCGCGGCCGTCCGGCCTCATCACCACCCTCGTGGTCGCCGCCGAGTCCCGGCGCAATGGCATCGGCCGGATCCTGCTGAAGGCGGCCGGGCGCGCGGCACGGCAGGCCGGCTGCGACCGGCTGCTGCTCACCGTCGGCCCGACCCAGGACGACCTGCGCGCCTTCTGCGCCGCCGCCGGCTTCACCGAGGAGGGTCGAACCCTCGCGCGTCCGTTGCTGAAGCGCGGATCCGGCGACGCCTGAGGCCCGCGACATCCTGACCGCAGCCGACGACGGTTCCGGGCGTTGACGGAGACACGCTGGAGCCCCGCCGATGACGCTGCGATCCGAGACCCCACCGCCACCCGCGAACCTGCCCGTCGATCCGCCGCCGGATTCGGACGCGCCGACCACTGCCCAGCTCAAGGGTGACATCGACAGCGGCCGCACGGCCGACAAGACCCCGCACATGGATGTCGGCGCCGCCCCGCTCGGGACCTGCGAGGAGGCCGGCGGCACACCCCCGACCTCGCAGGAGGTCCGGCTCGCACGGCGGAACGAGCGGGCGCCCTCCGAGAAGGCCGCCAAAGGCTACGTGCACCAGCGGCAGCCCTGGGTCCTTCCGGCCTATGCCGGCTTCATCGTGCTGGCCGCGGTGGCGCTCGGCGTCGGGCTCTGGCTGACGCATTGAGGCCGCGATCGCAGCACCGCAGCGCGACGCGCGCGGCGATCCTAATCGCTGGAACCGGCGTGGCGATCGTCGCCTTCACGGCCTGATCCTGTGGGCCCACACCGAGGCCCCGGCGGGCTATACGGCGCCGGCCCGGGTGACCAGCTCGCGCAGGGTCCGGCCCGAAACCTCGCCGGTGATCGGCAGCTTGGCGCTGCGCTCGAACTTCTCGATCGCGGCCCGCGTGCCCGGGCCCATCGCGCCGTCGGCCTTGATCGGATAGCCGAGCTTCGACAGCGCCTTCTGGGCCCGCAGGACCGGATCCGTCTCCTTCTCGGACTTGGCCGTCTTCGACGCCTCCTTCGGGGCTTCCTTGGACGCTGGCTTAGCGGCGGCGCGCGGCGGCGATCCTTTCGGGGTCACCGAGGCCGTGGTCTCGTCCGCATGGATCAGCTCGCCGATCGCGTCCCGGCTCGCTGGCTTGGCCGGAATCGCCGTGGCCGCCCGGTCGGGCTCGGGGCGGACCGGATCCCGCGCGACGTCCCGGACGGGCTCCTTCGCGGCCGGGGCCGCCTCACGCGGCGGCGCCTTCTGGGCCAGCTTGGGCAGGATCGGCGCGGGATGGCGCCCGGCCTGATAGCCGAGGGCGTTGACGCAGACGAAGGCCGCCGCGCCCACGGCCACGAGGCTGCCCAGCACGGTGCCGGGGCTGGTCCGGCAGGTCGTACCCGCCGCCTTCAGCGCCCCCATGAGAACGGCGCGCCAGTCGCCCTGGGCGGCGGCCCGGCGCGGGGCGGGGCGGCGGGCGCGGCCGACTTCACCCGGGATGGCGATCTCGCGGTAGCCTGACATCCTATCTCCTTCCGGGGGACCTTGGGCTCAAGCGGTGCGGCGCAGGGCCGGGCCGGCGGGCGCCGCGGCGGGACCGGGCTCCGCGTCGAACAGGCCGAGGGGCAGGCGCACCACGCGGCGGGACGGCGCAGCGCCCCGGACGGACGTGCGGACCGGGGCGGGGCCGGGTGCGGCCAGCGGTCGGCACACGAGGGGCAGCGTCACGGTCACGGCGGTGCCGACCTGCGGAGCGCTCTCGATGAGCAGCGCGCCGCCGTGCAGGCCGACCAGGCCCTGAACCACCGAGAGGCCGAGTCCGGTTCCCTCGTGCTGGCGCTTGTAGTCGCCGCCACCCGCCTGGAAGAACGGGGTGCCGAGCTTGGGCAGGTCGTCCGCGCCGATCCCGGCGCCGGTATCGGCCACGACGATCTCCAGGCTGTCCGCGCGGCGGCGCAGGGACAGCTCGACCCGGCCGCCCCGCGGGGTGAACTTCACGGCGTTCGACAGGAGATTGATCAGAATCTGTCGGCACGCGCCGGGATCGGCGGTGATCTCCACCGGCCCCGCCGCCGAGACCGCGAGCGTGACGCCGGCCGCTTCGGCCTTGAGGCGCATCAGGTCGCAGCAGCCCTGGAGCAGCGCTGCGATGTCGAAGCTCTCGGGCGCGTAATCGAAGTTGCCGCTCTGAATCCGGCTCATGTCGAGGAGCGTGTTGACGACGCCGAGCAGATGATGGCCCGAGGCGCCGATGATCCCGGCATATTCCCGCGCCTGGTCCGGGCTGAGGCTGACGGCGCCTTCGCCCGCCAGGACCTCGGAGAAGCCGATGATCGCGTTGAGCGGCGTGCGCAGCTCATGGGTGACGTTGGCGAGGAAGCGCCCCTTGATCGCGTCCGCCCGCTCGGCCTCGGCGCGGGCACGCTCCAGCTCCTCGGCGTGGCGATGATGCTCGGTCATGTCGCGGGTTACCGCCACCACCGCCATGGCGGTGTCGTGGGACCCGTTCTCGATCCGATGGGCGCGCATCTCGGCATGGATCAGGCGCGCGCCGTCGGGCCGGTCGGCCTGCGCCTCGACATGCAGCCGCAGCGGCAAGGTCGCGGGGCGCCCGGTGGCGGCGACATCGCTGACGGCCTTGAGGAAGGCCGGCCGGTCGGCCACGTGAACCCGCTCCAGCAATCCGTGGCCGCGCAGCCGCGCCGGCTCGCTGCCGAGGAGCCGCGTCGCCGAGACCGAGGCCTCCAGCACGCGGCCGTTGCGGTCGTGCCAGGTCACGAGATCGTCGATCGCCGAGAGCAGCAGCCGGTCGCGCGCCTCGTTGTCGCGCAGGCGGTCGCGCCACGCGCCCTCGTTGCGCATGTGCTCCAGGGCCTGGGCGGCGACGTGGCCGATCGCCGTGATGGCGAAGGCCGGCAGGGCGAGGCTCGCCGAGATGTCCATGACCGGCAGGGTATCGGTCCAGGCGCCGAGGCCCACCACTGCCAGAACGCCGAGGATCGCCATCACGGCCGCCGCGGCGGTCGCGCGCAGGGAGCCGGAGACCAGCGCCTCGAGGGGGATCGCCACGAGCCAGACCGAGGCCGGCGAAGCGACACCGCCGGTGACGCTCGCCAGGGCGACCACGATGCCGGTCAGGCCCGCCGAGGAGACGGCGTGCGCCAGCCAAAGGGATCCCGTGCGGGCGAGCAGCACGGCGGCCAGAACCGGCAGCAGCAGGCTCGCGATCGCCAGCACCTCGATGCCCGAGGGCACGCCGCGCCAGAGCAGGTAGGGCGGCAGCCCGGCCATCATCACGGCGCCGGTGGCGAGGCGCGACACCAGGAAACGCTGGTGGCGGGACTGGGCGGCCGCGTTGTCGGCCACGGATTCGTGGACGAGACCCGCGAGGCGGTCGCCGATCAAGGAAGTCAGGACTTTCTGAATGGGCAAGGCTGGCACGCGTCGCGTTGGATACGTTTTGCGCATCCGTCGCGCCTCCGGTTCGACTTCGAACGACTTCCGGACGGTCGCAGAGCCGGCTTAAACGAGTGTTGCGGGAGATATCCGAATGAACAGGATGCTTTCCGCAAGGTAACCAGCCGCTCTGCGGCAAGATTTGTTCACCATCGCGCGGGAAAGCCCGAGCCGGTTGAGGGCCGGTTCACGAAACCTGTCGAAATCTCGCGCTCGACACCGAGCGGAGGAGTCGACCCATGACCGTCCTGCTGCGCGCCGCGCTGGTGATCGGCGTGCTCTCGTACTTGGCGCTGCTGCGCAACGGCGCCGATCCGGCCGCCGAGGCCCGCAAGGCCGCGGGCGCCTTGCCGAGCGCCCAGGCCGTGCTTCCGGCAGCGCTCGACGCGGTGCCGTCCGAGACCCGCGAGCGCGCGGTCCGCGCCGTGCTAGCCCGCGGCCTGATGGCCGAGCTGAGCCGCCGCGCCGCGGAGCCGCCGGCTTCGACCGACACCCTGGAGGCGGCCGACCGGCAGCCGGCCTGGCGGGGTATCGAGCCCCGCTGAGGACGGCCCGTCAGCCCGTCTCGCCGCCGCTCGCCGAGCGCACGCGGATCGGCAGCGGCGTGCGCGGCGCGGCGGTGCGCTCGGCACCCTGGCGCAGCTTGGCTTCGGGACCGTGCAGCGGCTGGTGTGCCTCGCTCCGCCCGCGCTCGGTGAACGGCCGGTCGAGGATCGCCGCGACGAGGTCCCGGGACGCCGGTCGGCTGACGGTCCGGAACAGCCGGACGAGGGCGGCCACCCGTTCCGCCGAGCGCGCCACGCCCTGGTTCAGGGTGAGGAAGATGTAGACCGCCTCTTCCTCGTGTAGGCCGGCGGCGCGCAGGCCGAGGGTCAGGAGATCGTAGCGAGCCCCCGGATCGGCGACCACGGTGAGGAAGTCGCGGGGTAGGCCGAGCCCGTCCGCCAGGGCGGCCATGAAGGCGGGCACGTCCTGGGCGCCCGAGAGCCGGGTCAGGTCCTCGCCCAGGCCGCGGGGCGGCGGCGGGCAGGGACGCAGGGCCGCGGTCGCCTCGACCGTCCGGCCGATCACGTCGCGGCGGATCGGGTCGGCATGCAGGTAGAGGGGCACGAGGTCGGCAGCCGAGACGTCGGGGCGCACCAGGAGCAGCTTGGCCAGGTCGGGATCGCCGCGGCCGCGGCCCACGAGCCGGGCGAGCGTCGCCCCGCGCAGGGTGATGCCGAGATTGGCGGCCAGGGCCCGGTCGATCTCCGGGCGGCCCTCCCGGGAGAGCTCGTCCACGACCTCGCGGTTCAGGCCGGCCCGGGCCGCGATGCGAGCGGCGAGGTCCGACCCATCCGCGAGGGCCGCCTCGATCAGGCGATGGCTCAAGGTCGGGGCCAGTTCCACCACCGCGTCGCGGGCGCCGCCGCCCCGGAGCGCCAGGGCCTCCAGCACCGCCGGGGGCGTCTCGGGGCAAGGGGCGAGCTTGCCCGCGACCACACGGGCGGTCTCCTCATCCACCGTGGGGATCAGGCCGCAGGCCAGGGACTCGAAGATCTCGACCTCCGTCCGGTCCCGGCCCGGTGCCCGGACGAACAGGTCGGTCTGCACCCGGAGGATCACCGGCTTGAGATCGAGATTCTCGATGCGGGACAGTTCGAGGAGCCCGGACAGGTCCGGCGGAGCATCGACGGATGGGGGCATGGAGGATCGGTTTACGCAGGACTGCAGTAAGGCCACGCTAACCGCATCGACGTGAATCGACCTTTAAGCCGCTCCGCGCGGACCCGTGCCGTCCTGCATCAAAGCGGTGCAGCCTCGGCGGCGGGGGCGGGAGCGATCGGGGCTTGTAGGCTCCGGTCTTCGGTTCCGGCACGGCCTGTCTCGGCAGAGCGCTATCCTGGCCGGGAGAGACGGCCGCGCCGGTCCCGGACGCGGACCCCGTCACGGCCCGGTTGGCAGCGTCCGGGCCCGGTCACGGCCAGCACGGCGCGTCGACCGGCACCGTCGCGAACCATGTCGCGCGCCGCGACGACCGCCCCATCTCCCATCCCTCCCCTCGTCCTGAGGTGCGGGTGGGATGACCCGACCCCACGCCACGTCCCGTATCCGGCCGTCGTGCACCCCACCGTGATCGGGAACAGCGCGAGCCGTCATGGCGATGGATCGGGGCCGACGAGCCCCTCGCCGTCCGGGCTGACCGCGACTCCACCGTGCTGACGGTTGCGCGGCCTGTCGGGCTGGTAGGCGGCGTGCCCTCGTCGTGATCCGAATGGCCGGTACCCCCACAGGCCGATCGGATCCGCCCCAGCGATCAGGGGAGCGGGTCGAGCGGTCTGCAAAAATCCCGGGCGCACCGGGATTAAAGCACATTCCGATCCGTATGTCTTATTTTACCAGTGTCCAGACATGTTGTCGCAGGTCGAAGTGTGACTTTCCCGGAATTTACCCCCCCCACTCGATTGCAAACACCAGTTTTTGGATTCCGATGTGACTTTGCAGAGACATCGTGCCCGGACATTTATGGGTAGCTTGCTGCCGATCAGTATTCGGGGAGCCACTTGCAGATGAAGACGTCTCTGGCCGTGTTGGCCACGTTCGCCGCCATGACGGCCACCGCCTCAGCCGCCGACCTGCCGCGTCGCGCGGCCCCGCCGCCGGTCTTCACGCCCGTGCCGGTGTTCACGTGGAGCGGCGCCTATTTCGGCGTCAACGCCGGCTACGCCTACACCGAGTCGGACACGATCCGGACCGTCGGCATCGGCACCCTGCAGAACAACGTGAACAACCTGCTCCGCAGCCCGGCGGTCCGCCTGCCGCAGGACGGCTTCACCGCCGGTGGCAGGTGGGTTACAATTATCAATTCACGCCCGGATCCGGCATCGTCCTCGGCGTCGAGGCCGACGCCCAGTACATGGATCTCCAGCGCACCGGCGTGCAGTCGATCTTCCGTCCGGCATTCAATCCCAACGTCCTGACCAACACCTATCGGACGGATCTCAGCTTCCTCGGGACCGTGCGCGGGCGCGTCGGCTACGCCTTCGACCGCGTCTTCGTGTACGGCACCGGCGGCTTCGCCTACGGCGACGTGACCCAGCGCGTCGGATTCCAGACCGGCGCGCCGCTGACCTACTTCGGCAGCCGGTCGCGGCTGGACACCGGATACGCCTACGGCGGCGGCATCGAGTACGCGCTGCCGACCGACTCCGTCCTGAACTTCTTCCGCTCCAGCGCGGTGACTCTCAAGGCCGAATACCTGCGCTACGATCTCGGAAGCCACAATCTGCTCGTCGGCTCCGTCGGCGGCCCGGGTATCGGCTACATCTCCCGGTTCCGCACCGAAGGCGGCATCGCGCGCGCCGGCCTGAACTTCAAGTTCGGGTCGTACTAGCAAGACGCGCAGCTGAACCCGGCCTCCGTGCCAAGGTGCCCGCGGCCTCCGGGCGAGGAACTGATCCTCCTCGTCACGCTTCAGCCGCGGGGATTGTGGCAACTTGATTTGACCTTCGCGGCCCAAGCGGCACCACAGTGTCGGCGAGGTCGATGACACCCTGGACGCGCGAGCGACCAGGGTGCTTCTTTGCGTCTGGCTGTCTCATACCGATCGAGAACACATCCAACAGGCGGCTGGCCCGGTTGAATGGGCACAACGAAGATCGGGCCGCCGAGCCGGGACCTCACATCTTCATCCCTGACGCCGCCGATTGTGCCCGGGGTCGGACGCGGCGCCGGATCTCCGGTCGCTGCCCCGGTATCTTTCCAGTCACGAAAAGTGGGCTAAAGCAGCGTTGGGGAGGGCGCCCGACACAGGACGCCTCAAGGTTTTGCGGGGAGCCATCTTGGCCGACGACGCCACGCTGCGCCGGCTGCTTGCTGGGATCGGCCGAGGTGAGGCGGACCAGCTTGCCGAACTCTACGATCTCACGAGCCCGAAACTTTACGGGCTGATCCTGCGTATCCAGCGCGACCGGGCCCTGGCCGAGGACGTGCTCCAGGACGTCTACATGCGGATCTGGCAGGCGGCCGGCACCTACAGGCCGGACGCCGGCCCGCCGATGCCCTGGCTGATCGCGATCGCACGCAACCGCTCCATCGACAGCGTGCGCCGGAAAGTCGAGGTTCAGGGGCCGGAACTGGAGAGCGGCGAGGATTGGGTGGCACGGCTGATCGACCCGCATGACGAGGCGGTCGCGTTCCAGAACCGCGATGCCCTCGCAGCTTGCCTCGGCCGGCTTGATCCGCGCCACAGGGATTGCGTGGTGCTGGCGTATTGCGAGGGGCGCTCGCGTGAGGAACTGGCCCGCCGGTTCGACTGCCCCGTCAATACCATCAAGACCTGGCTGCATCGCGCGCTGGCCGCTTTGAAGACCTGCCTGGAGGTCGTGTCGTGACCGGACCGGGCGGACCAGACCCCGACGATCCCGACCTGCGCGCGGCGGAGTACGTGCTGGGAACGCTCGACGCCCAGGAACGCGAAGCCGTGGAGCGCGCAGCCGCCGGCGATCCGGCCGCACGGGCGCGGATCCGGGCCTGGGAACAGCGCCTCGGTCCCCTGGCCGAGGTGGTCCCCGCCGAGACGCCGCCGCCGCGTGTGCGCGCCGCGTTGTTGCGGGCGTTGCCGCGATCGGGCCACGCAGACGCCGGTCAGATCGCGGCTCTTCGCGCTCAGCTCCGGCGGTGGCGGATCGCCGCCGGCGGAGCCGGGTTGCTGGCCGCCGGGCTTGCCCTGTTCGTCGTGGTGGGGCCGTCGCTGACGCCGTCCGGCGGCCGCTACCTCGCCGTGGTGCAGGGCGGCGGCACGGTGCCGGCGCTGATCGTCCGTGTGGACCTCGGCACCGGCATCGCGCAGGTGAGACCCGTCAACGCCGAGGCACCCGCGGATCGCAGCCTGGAGCTCTGGTACGTCGGCGCGCAGGGGCCGAGGCCGCTCGGCCTCGTCGGTACCGGACAGAGCGGTGAGGCTGCCGACGGGGACCGCACCGGATGGGGTGCTCGCCGTCTCGGTAGAGCCGCCCGGCGGTTCGCCGACCGGCCAGCCCACCGGCCCTGTGGTCTATACCGGCAAGCTTCTCGCGGACTGACACGATGTCGGCGCGCCGCCGGCTCGTCCTGGGCGGGATCGGCGCCCGCAGCCTCGCCGGAGCTACGGGCACCGATCCGCTTGGGCCAATCAGGGCATCAGCACGGCGTTGACGACGTGGATGACGCCGTTCGACTGCATCACGTTCGGGATGGTCACGGTGGCGGTGTTGCCCTTCACGTCGGTCACGTAAACTTTCTTGCCCTGCACTTCGACGGCAAGCGGCTCGCCGGCGACAGTGGTGAGCGTCCCCTGTCCGCCGCCCTTCTTGGCGAGCGCCATCAGGTCCTGAGCCGTGTAGACGCCCGGGACGACGTGGTAGGTCAGGATCTTCGTCAGCGTCGCCTTGTTCTGCGGCTGCACGAGGCTCTCGACGGTCCCCGGCGGCAGCTTGGCGAAGGCGGCGTTGGTCGGTGCGAACACCGTGAACGGCCCCGGACCGTTCAGCGTGTCGACCAAGCCGGCAGCTTTCACGGCGGCAACCAGGGTGGTGTGATCCTTCGAATTGACCGCGTTCTCGACAATGGTCTTCTGGGCGTACATGGGCGCGCCGCCGACCATCGGGTTCTTGGCATAGGCTGCGCCGCTCGCCCCGAGGCCGAGCGCGAGGGTCAGAGCGAGCGCCTTGGCGGTGCGGCGGCGCGTGTTCCTGGCAAGCATCGTGTTTCCTTCCGTCCGACCCCTCTGAGCGGGGCAGCGCGCGCCCTTACGGAGCCGTCGGAAAGAAAGTTTCGCCGCGTTGAGGCAAACGGATGGGACGGCAACCCCGGCGGCCTATTCGTCCGCCTCGATCGCGGCCAGCGGGGCGGTCAGCGCGCACACCACGCCCTCGGGTTTGTAGCTGAGGTTCGCCTCGCCGCCGAACGCCCCGGCGAGGCCGCGCTCGATCAGGCGGCTGCCGAACCCCCGGCTGGTGGGCGGCGTCACGGGCGGACCGTCGTGCTCGCTCCAGCACAGGCGCACGATCGGCTCCGGTCCTGTCGAGTCGATCGTCCACCCGACGCGGACGCGGCCTCCGGCAACCGACAGCGCCCCGTACTTGGCCGCATTGATCGCCAGTTCGTGGACGATCAGCGCCAGCGACAGCGCGGCCCGGGCGCCGACCTGCACCGGAGGTCCGTCCAGCCGCAGGCGATTGGCCTGTGCGTCGTCGTGGATCGCCAGCGTCCCCCGCAGGATGGCGCCGATGCTGGCGCTTTCGCGCGTGCCGCTCAGCAACAGGTCGTGAGCCTTGCCCAGGGCGATCAGCCGGGCCGCGAGAGCGCTGCGGGCCGCATCAAGATCCACAGCGTTGCGCATGGTCTGCGTGGCGATGGCCTGCACCATCGCCAGCGTGTTCTTCATGCGGTGGCTGATCTCGTGGTTGAGGGTCGCCTGCTGCTCCTCGGCCCGCAGGCGGGCGATGCCGACCTGCACCCGGTCGGCCACGTTGCGGGCGAACGCGACTTCCTCCGGCCGCCATTCCCGCACCGTGGGACTGTGCACGAAGAACACGCCGACCGTGCGTCCCCGCTCGCGCACCGGCACGTTGAGCATGGCGAAAACGTTGATGGCCGTGAACGGCTTGGCGTGGCCCGCGGTGCGGGTGTCGGTCTCGACATTCGTGACCACGAGGGTGTCGCCGCGCTCGATCCCGGGTCCGACCGTGCCGTAATCGGCGAAGCGATGACGGCCGATCAGACTAACCTCGCCGGGTAAGGCCCAATCGTCCGGAATGGTGATGACCTGGCCGGTGCCATCCAGCTCACCATAGCCGGCGCGGCTGGCGTTCAGGGTCCGACCGACGATCTCGGCCGCCTTGGCGGTCATCGCGTCGATCGTGGAGAGGTCGCGCAGCTGATCGCCCAATTCGATCAGCGCGAGACGCCGGGTCGTGGCGGCACGGGCCAGCACCTCCGAGGCCCGCATCTTGGCGAGCTGGCGGCGCTCGCGCAGCAGGATCATCACCTGCCGCGCCAGTCGCCGCAGCGCGTCCTGCTGCGCCTCCGTCAGCCCGTCCGGCCGGGGCTGGTGATCGATGACGCACAGGCTGCCGAGCACACGGCCGCTGGGTGTGCGCAGCGGTGCTCCGGCATAGAAGCGGATATGGGGCTCGCCCGTCACCAGCGGATTGTTGCGGGTGCGCGGATCTGCGGTGAGGTCGGGGATGATCAGCAGATCCGGTTCGCTCAGCGCGTAGACGCAAACGGACCGGTCGAGATCGGTCTCGCAGGGCGGAAAGCCGACCCGCGCCTTGAACCACTGGCGCTTGGCCGCGACCAGGCTGACGAGGGCCACCGGGGTCTGACAGATCAGCCGGGCAATCTGCACCGCATCGCCGAAACCCTCCTCGGGCGCCGTGTCGAGCACGGCGAACGCGTCCAGCTCGGCGAGGCGTTCAGGCTCGGATGTGTCCGGCCTGATGGAGCTTTCGGGGGGTGGATCATGGACAGGGGACGGGGCTCGGCTTGGTCAGTCCTAGCGGCTTCCGGAGGCCGTGTCATCGAATCGCCGCCGGATGGCCGACCGGCGTGGGGAGCACGAAGCCGCAGGCTCCGGTGCGCAGCGGCTCTGGGCTCCGCCCGTCGGGCAGGATCTCACCGAGATGCGTTCGGACCGTCTCGGCCCAGAAAGGCTCCGGGTTTCGGGATCGGAAGCGGAACCCCCGCTTCCGATCCCCAGGGTCAAGGTTAGGGCCATCCTCTGCAGACATCGCGGGCGGAAGTCCCAGCATCAGATGCGGGCCGTTACGGCGCCCTTCGCCAAAGTGGGCATCGGTTCAACGTGAGAGCGTGCGGCTCTAGTATTGTGTGCCGGTAAATCGGCAGATCGTCTTGCAGCGCGGGCCGCCATTGGCCTGCCAGGACTTCGCGTGGCCGATCGAACCGGTCATGTCCTGCGTGGGATTCCCGCCCGGCCGATGCACGACGATGTTGCAGGCATCCTGCGGCGTCCGCTGGTAGCGCGGGCAGGACGCAGAGTCGCGGTTACCGAGCAGATCCATGAGCGTCTCCGAACGGGCGTGAGCCGAGGGCGCAACACCGCACAGGCCGGCGACGATCAGCGTCGCGAGCGAAATCGTTCTCCACATCGGAGTGCTCCTTCTTTCATCGTAAAATGCGAATTCAGGCGCCCTTTGCTCAGATAATCATCAAACAATACTATAGATGTGCGCATTCACACATCGTTCAATTCTTTTTTAATCCTGAAAAATACAAAAATATGCGCTGGAATATTCCAGGCGCCGAACCGTTACAGCCCGGTCGGGCCGCGTCGCGCGGCCGAGGTTGCTCGAGCCGGCGCTTTCACGCATGGCGAAGGCAGCACTCCCCTGGATCCGCAGGGTTCAGGATCCGACCGCCGCATCGGGCTGCCCATCCTGCGGCGAGCCGATTTTCACAGGGCTACAGACGCATGCGCCTGCGCTCCGATTTCTGGGTTTCGGCCCATCTGCGGCGGCTCGACGTCGCGGGCATCCCGGCCGTTCTGCGCCGGCGCGGTGCCGCGGAAGCCGGCGCGATCTTCGTGAAGGTCGATCGCCTCGACGGCAGCGCCGACCTCTACGGACCGGCGCCGCAGGCCCTGTTCGAGGCCGAGGAGAGCGGCGACCGGCGCTTCGCCGCAATGGTCGTCGGCGGCAGCCCGCTCGACGTGGAGGAGCGCCTGACCAAGGAGATTCGGTTCGATTCCGATCTCTGGATCATCGAGATCGGCGACCGCCAGGGGCGGCATTTCCTGGATCTGGCGGAATGACGGATCGCAGATCCGTCCTTGCGAGTGGCGCGACGCAATCCAGAAGTGCCGCGCCGATCGATGGCGCGCGGCTCCGGGTCACTTCGCGACGCTTGTGAGGACGGCGAAAGTGGCGCGACGCCGCGCGGCGTCGCGCCCAGCGCGCCCGTCAGCCCTCGATGATGCGCTCGCCGAGCTTGCGATCGACGGTCTCGACCGTGCGGTCGATCTCGGCATTCGGCTCGCCGAGCTGGTGCGCGATCAGCTTCACCAGCAGGTCGACGCGCTCGATGTAGGGCGCACCGTTCGCCACGGCCCGCGCGGCCGAGGACGGCTTCAGCAGGCTCTCGGCTGCCTTGGCGTACTTCTCGAACGGCACCTGGTCGGCCGGATCGGCGCCGAGCTTCCGGGCGATCCCGTCGACATGCTCGTAGATCGCCCGCGAGCGCGCCAGATCGCCGTGGACAGCGTCGTGGATCGATTGCGGCTCGCCGGGCGTGATGCAGCGGTAGTTGCCGGTCAGCAGCATCGACCACTTGGCCAGCGGAACGAACAGCGAGTCGAACACCTTGAGCTTCACCGGGACGTCCTGCCCGTCGAGGCGCACGGCGTCGATATCGGCCTCCAGTTCCCGGAGCAGGCGGTTATGCGCCTCATCGGCGAAGGTTGCGGCCTTGAAGTTGGTCGGCAGCCCGACATGGAGGACGTTCGCCTCCTCTTCGGGCGGACGGAAGGCCTGCGGATCCGGCGAGCACAGCGACACCAGCCCCGGCTCGAACCGGTCCCAGACGCCGGCATTGGTGTAGGCGTCCTCAAGATCCATGGCGGCGAGCCCCGGGATCCGCTTGAGGTAGGGCAGCGGCGGCATGTTCATGATCGACAGGCACGGCAGCTTCGCCGCCGCGATCTTGATCATGAGGACGCGGATCGTGTGGTTGTTGTACTGCGGCTCCTGCATGGCGAGGCCAACGAGATCGTAGCGCGACACGTCGACCTCTTCCGGCGGCATGGCGTCGACCTTGCCGGGCAGGTCGCGCGAGTGGATCGCGCGGTGCTCCTTCTCGTCGCGGAGCTTGATGCGGACCTCGGTCCCCTCGCGGTTGATCAGGTCGGCGGTCTTCCGGCGGCACACCAGGGTCACGTTGTGACCGGCCATCAGGAGCTTGGTCCCCAGGAGCGAGCCGTAGGAGGCCCCCAGGATCAGGATGTTTCTGGCCACGTCGTTCCTCCCCAGCATTGAAGACTGCTGTTGTGTTGTCTGGCTGCTGGGAACAGCGCGTCCGCGCCACGCCCCCATCGCACCGCCGATGGATGGCAGCCGGGCGGGCGGAACGCAAGCCTTCTGGTATACCTAATCCCAAACCCGTTGTGATGCCCCGCCGGTGACAGGTGGGGCGATCCCTATCCTCTTCGGCTGGCCTCTCCACAGGGTGAGGTCGTCGCGCCCTGTCTTTCAGAGCCGCGCAGCGGAACCCGCAATCCAGCCGCGCTGGCGTGCCAGGATCTTGCACCGTGGGTGGCTCTGGATTCCGGGCTCGTCTTCGGCGCCCCGGAATGACGATGCGGCACGTGGGACGACGAGATCCGCGCTGCGGGTGGCGATACGCGCCCGTCGTACACGCTATCCCCACAGCTCCGGCGTGGGCGGGTACATCAGGCTGCCGTCGTAGTGCAGCGGCGGGTCGCGGTCGCGGGCCAGCAGCAGCGGCCCATCGAGATCGGCGAAATCCGCGTCGTTCGCCAGCAACGCCGCCGGCGCCATGCCAAGCGACGTGCCCAGCATGCAGCCGACCATGATCGAGAGCCCCCGCGCCTTCGCCTCCCGGGCGAGCAGCACCGCCTCGGTCAGGCCGCCGGTCTTGTCGAGCTTGATGTTGATCGCGTCGTAGCGCCCGGCGAGCGCATCGAGGCCGGCGCGGTCGTGCAGGCTCTCGTCGGCGCAGACCGGCACCGGATGGGCGATCTCGGCGAGCAGGACATCGGCGTCGGCCGGCAGCGGCTGCTCGATCAGCGCGACGCCCGCCTTCAGGCAGGCCTCGAGGTTGGCCTCCACGTTCTCGGGCCGCCACGCCTCGTTGGCGTCGACGATCAGCCGGGACTCCGGCGCGCCGGCCCGCACGGCGGCGATGCGCTCCGGATCCCCGTCCCCACCGAGCTTGACCTTCAGCAGCGGCCGGTGGGCGGCCTTGCGGGCGGCCTCCGCCATGCCCTCCGGCGTGCCGAGGCTCAGCGTGTAGGCGGTGATCGCGGGCCGGGGCTCGGGGAGCCCGGCGATGGACCAGGCGGGACGACCCTGGCGCTTGGCCTCGAGGTCGAACAGCGCGCAGTCGAGGGCGTTGCGCGCGGCGCCGGCCTTCATCCGCGCCATCAGCTCCTCCCGGCCGATCCCGGCCGCGATCGCCTCCGCCTGCCCCGCGATCAGGGCGCTGACGCTCTCGACGCTCTCGCCGTAGCGCGGATAGGGCACGCATTCGCCGCGCCCGACCGTATCGCCGTCCGTAATGGTGGCTACTACCACGGCGATCTCCGTGCGGCTGCCGCGGGAGATCGTGAACGCGCCCGCGATGGGAAAGCGCTCGACGGCGAGAGTCAGGCGACGGGCCATGTCAGGCCTCCGGGAAGTCGGCGACGATCCGGTCGACCAGCCCGTCGACACCGAAGCGCACCGGGTCGGTGGCGGGCAAGCTGTGCTCGGCCCCGAGCTTGTCCAGGAGCGCCCGAGCCTCGCCCTCGGCAAGCGCCTGCGTGTTCACCGCAATGCCCACCGGCTTGATCGCCGGGTTGGTCAAGCTGCCGAGCTGCACGGTGAGGTCGATGACCTGCTGGATCGTCGGCAGCGGATGCTTGACGCCGCGCATATTGGTGCGGGTCGGCTCGTGGCAGACGACGAAGGCGTCGGCCTGGGCGCCGTGCAGCAGGCCGAGGCTCACACCGGCGAAGGACGGGTGGTAGAGCGAGCCCTGGCCCTCGATCAGGTCCCAGTGGTTCGGGGCGGCGTCGGGCGAGATCGTCTCGACGGCGCCGGAGATGAAGTCCGCCACCACGGCGTCGATGGCGACGCCACGGCCGGAGATGAACACGCCGGTCTGGCCGGTGGCGCAGAAATCGGCATCGAGGCCGCGCGCGCGCATGCCGCGCTCCAGGGCCAGCACGGTGTACTTCTTGCCGACCGAGCAATCGGTGCCGACGGTGAGCAGGCGCCGCCCCGCCCGCTTAGTGCCCTTGCCGGTGGGGAAGCGCTCGTCGGTGTGGCGCACGTCGTGGAGCTGGCGCCCGCGCCGCGCGGCGGCCTCGGCGATGGCGGGGACCGCGCCGAGCTTGACGTGCAGGCCGCTCGCCACGTCGAGGCCGGCCTCGATCGCCGCCACGATCTCCTTGACCCAGTGGTCCGGCAGCACGCCGCCGGCATTGACGACGCCGATCACCAGAGTGCGACAGCCCTTCGCCAGGGCCTCGGGCAGGGTCATGTCGGGGATGCCGAGATCGGCGGCGCAGCCCGGCAGGCGCATCTGGCCGACGCACCATTCGGGGCGCCAATCCTTGATCCCGTAGGCGGTCTTGGCCGCCAGCGTGTCGGGCACGTCGCCCAGGAACATCAGGTAGGGCGTGGCGATCTGCATCGGTCGAGCAACCTTCTCCGGAGGCCGGCGGACCGTTCTATGCGGGATCGCGGGCGCCCGGCGCAATGCATGAGAGCGGCCAGGACGGTGGACGCGGCCGCAGCCCCGACATGCCAGGCTTGCACTCCATCATCGCGCACAGCGAAGCGACCCAGGGATTCGCTACGGTAAGGGATCACGCGCTGCCCTGGGTTGCTTCGCTGCGCTCGCAAAGACGAGCCGCCGCCTCAACCCGGCGACCCGTGATACCCCCGCTCAGGCCGCGCGTCGTCGCGCGACCTGGGCCTCGTTCGCCACGGCCTCGACCGGTGCGAGCACGCCGGTCGCCCGGACCAGCCCCGCGGCGCCCGCCAGGGCACCCGCGCGCAGCTCAAGCCCGAGGAAGCGCTCCCGCTCGAACGGCCCCGGCAGGGTCAGGCCCTCCGCGAGCACCCGATCGAAGCCGAAGCGGGCGTAATAGGGCGCGTCGCCGACCAGCAGCACGGCGCCGTGGCCGAGCGATTCGGCCCGGCCGAGGGCGGCCTGCATCATCACCGAGCCCAGCCCCTGGCCCTGGATCGCCGGATCGACCGCCAGAGGACCGAGCAGCAGCGCCGGGCGGGCGAGGCCGGCCTCGACGTGCCACAGCCGCAGGGTGCCGACCAGCCGCCCGGCGCGGGTCGCCGCGAAGGCGAGGCCGCGCGCCGGCAGGCGTCCCTCGCGCAGGCGCTCCGAAGTCTTGCCGCGTCGGTTGCCGGGGAAGCACGCGTCGAGCAGGCGCTCGCGCGCCGGGACGTCGTGAAGGTGCTCCGCGCGGATCTCGATCATGACAATGCCCTCCCCGGGGCCGGCATGCGGGAGAAGCGATGGATCGTCTCGGCGAGCGATCAGGGCTGGCCGACGCTTCCGGAGAAACGACAGCGGCCCTTAACGCCGCGTGACCGCAGGGTGGTTCCAGACGAACGGGATCCGTGCGTCCGCCTCCTGCCGCGTGTCACCCGCCGGGAACGGTCTCGGAAGAAGGCCGCCCGGAATGTCCCGGGCGGCACGCGCGATCAGATCACGATCTGCTGAAGGGGCGGGAAGCCGTTGAAGGCCACCGCCGCGTAGGTGGTGGTGTAGGCGCCCGCACCCTCGATCAGCACCTTGTCGCCGATCGAGAGCGAGACCGGCAGCGGGTAGAGCTGCCGCTCGTAGAGCACGTCCACCGAGTCGCAGGTCGGGCCGGCGATGACGCAGGGCTCGGTCGCGTCCCCGTCCCGCGCGGTGCGGATCGGGTAGCGGATCGCCTCGTCCATGGTCTCGGCCAGCCCGCCGAACTTGCCGATGTCGAGGTAGACCCATCGGACCTCGTCGGCCTCGGCGGACTTCTTCGACACGAGCACGACCTCGGCCTCGATCAGGCCGGCATTGCCGACCATGCCGCGGCCCGGCTCGATGATCGTCTCGGGGATCTGGTTGCCGAAATGCTTGGTCAGGCCCCGGAAGATCGCCTCGCCATAGCTCTCCACGCCTGGCACCGCCTTGAGGTACTTGGTCGGGAAGCCGCCGCCGAGATTGACCATCGACAGGCCGATGCCGCGCTCCGCGCACTCGCGGAAGATCCCGGCCGCGGAGCCGAGCGCCCCGTCCCAGGCCTCGGTGTTGCCCTGCTGCGAGCCGACATGGAACGAGATGCCGTAGGCCTCAAGCCCCTGGCGATGGGCGTGCTCCAGCACGTCCGCGGCCATCTCGGGCACGCAGCCGAACTTGCGGGACAGCGGCCAGTCGGCGCCCGCGCCGTCGCACAGGATGCGGCAGAACACCCGGATCTCACCGGCCGGCACGGCCATGGCCTCGGCGGCCCGGGCGATCTTCTCGACCTCGGCCTGGCAATCGACCGCGAACAGGCGGATGCCGAGCTTCAGGGCGCGGCCGATGCAGCGCTCCTTCTTGATGGTGTTGCCGAAGGAGATCCGGTCGGCGGTGGCGCCGGCGGCCAGCACCATTTCCATCTCCGCCACCGAGGCGGTGTCGAAGCAGGAGCCCATCTCGGCGAGCAGGCGCAGCACCTCGGGGGCCGGGTTCGCTTTCACGGCGTAGAACACCCGGGTGTCCGGCAGGGAGCGCGCGAAGGCGGTGTAGTTGTCGCGCACGACGTCGAGATCGAGGACCATCACGGGGCCCTCGTCCTGACCGAGGTCGCGGCGCACGCGCAGGAAGTCACGGATGCGGTCGGTCATGGTCGTCTCCCGGCACGGGTTCGCGTGCGCCCTTCGCGGGGCGCGCTGTCGAAGATGACGGCCCGAACGGGCCGCCGGCGTCAGGGGGCGATGCGTCGCGCAGACTCACGCGCTTTGGAGACGCGTGCGTCAGTGCGGGCGCAGAGCACCCGGAAGCTGCCGTGGATTGGAAGGGATGACCCCCACCGCACGCCGGGCAAAGAGAAACAAGCCTCTTCGGTGCCGGCCTTTGGAGGGCCGACGAGACCAAAAAAGCCCGTTCGTCGTTGCTTTAAGCTGCGTCCCCCGTGGAGAGCGGGGTTCGCCGGTTTCGCCTCCGGCTGCCGGTTGTTGTCGGGGTCCGGTGTTGCCACCTGGATGCCGGCCGTAGGGATCCACCCTTGCGACCATCGATCCTTTAAGACCCCTGGCGGCTGTCCGGCAGTTGACCGGATGCCCACCAACCGACACGCGGCCACAGGCACGTGCGAAATTGGGCAGGGCGCATATACGGAGGCGGGCCCGGCGCGACAAGAGGAAACCGCCCCGGGACGCCCGCTTTTTCGCCCGGAATCCACACCCCGCACGGTCCGTTGCAAAAACGCCGCATCCCGACGGGGCGCAGCGGGCCATGCGGGCTTCCCAAGCGGGGCGGAAGCGGGCATCTGACCGGCGGGGCAGAGGATTCAGGCGAGCGAGCGATGGCCGGGCCGATCAGATCCACCGCGACGGCGAAGGCGTGAGCGCCCCCCTGCGCAACCCGGTCGGCGCCGGGCTCCCCGAGCCGACGATCCGCACCGCCACGCTTGCCGATCTCGACGCCCTGGTCGCCCTGGAGCACGCCGCCTTCGCCACCGACCGAGCCGAGCGCCGGGCGATCCGCCACGCGATCCAGTCACCCACGATGGACGTGCTGGCGGCGCTGATCGACGCGCCGGACGCGGATCCGACCCCGGTCCTCGTCGGCGCCGCGGTGCTGGAGCGGCGGCGCAGCAGCCGGATCGCCCGGCTGGCCTCGATCGCGGTGGCGCCGAACCGTGGCGGCCTCGGCCTCGGCGGCAGGCTGCTCGACGCCGCGGAGGCTCACGCCCGCGCCCGAGGCTGCGACAGGCTCCGGCTGGAGGTGCGCGCCGATAACGGCGCCGGCATCCGCCTCTACGAGCGCCGGGGCTATGTCCGCTTCGCGGTGCGACCCGACTATTACGAGGACGGCATGGAGGCCTGGCGCTACGAGCGCGGGCTCTAGGGGCCTCGCGGGCCCGGCTCGGGCCCGATCGATCGCGTCAATCTACGCAGCCCGCTCCGCCATCACGGGCGATGCGGCGTGACCAGGGCCGAAGAAAGCCGGCCAGGGCCGCGCTGCCCGGGATCGCTTCGCCGCGCTCCGAGGATTGGGGGCGCCCGGACACAGAAGCGGGCCGGATCCGCAGTGCACGCTCGCGAGGGATGAACGGGCCGGACTCACCGTCTCGCCGGATAGAATTTCGACTCCGCGACGCGACGTATAATATGAGCCGGCAGAGCGGTAATTTAAAAGCAGCAAGATACATCGCGATGAGCGACTTTTAAGGCATCTCTAGGCGTAAAATTCGGTCCTATCAAAAAGGCAAAAGGGTTTGTTGCCTGCATAGATCTGACGTCATAAGACGGAACATTGCGAACTTTGGGATCCAGACCCATGACCCACTGGCTGGGACGCTTCTCGATCCGGGCGTTGCTGTGCTTGGTCATCGTGATCATGGCCTGCATGGCCCTGGGCGGCGCGGTTCGGACTCTCGCCGACGCGCGGGCGCAGGTGACGGCTGCGGTCAGGGCCGTGACGCTTACCCAGGCGAGCCAGGGGCTTCTCAAGACGATTCTGCCCCTGCGGGTCGAGCGCGGATCGACGCTCGCGCTCGGGGGTGAGGCGCCCGCGGACGAGAAGACCCTGTCGGCCATCGCGGCCAGCCGACAGGCGATGATCGAGAATGACCGCCGCGCTCAGCGCAGCCTGAACGATCTGGCCGAGCCGGCGGTCGGCGCGACGCTCCCTCGCCTGAACGCCGCCCGGGACGCGATGGCGGCCCTCCGGCCCCGCATCGACGAGGCCCTGGGGCTGCCGAAAGCCCGGCGTGACCCGGCGCTGCGGGGCGCCGTGCTGGACGCGTTCCAAGAGCTGTTGGAGGGCCTGACGGCGACGCTGAAGGCGGTCGACGCGGCCATCCCCCGGTCCGATCCCGTCCTGCAGCGCTATCTCACCCTCAAGCAGGTGGCCTGGGACACGCGCGTCGCCAGCGGCAACGTCGCGGTGCGGGTGCAGGCGTCCCTGGTCGCCGGGACGTCGTGGTCCCTGCCCGAGACGGTCGCAGCGGCGGAAGAGCGAGCCGAACTGCTGAACGCGTGGCGGCGCACGTCTGAGGCCGCGACCGACGTCACGGAGACGGTACGGGCCGCGTTCGAGAAGGCCAAGGCCAGCAACTTCGAGGGGGAAACCAAGGCCATCGCGCAAGCGGTCTTCGACGCGCTGAGCATGCACACCCCCGTGCGCCACACGTTCGACGAGCTGCGCCAGCGCAACACCGAGAACCAGCGCTTCATCGTCGCCCTCTGCGACGCGGCCCTCGACGCGATGGTGGGGCGCGCCGAGACCCTCGCCGACGCGGCCCGGAGCGGCGTTGCGCGCAGCGTGACGGCGTTGCTGGCATTGATCCTCCTGGTCGCCCTGGGCCTGTGGGCCCTGTTTGCCGGCGTGCTGCACCCACTCCGGGCGCTGACGGCGGCGATGCAGGCGCTGGCGGACGGGGACGCGTCCGCCACGGTCCCGGCGCGCGCCTACCGGAACGAGATCGGCGCGATGGCGCGGGCCGTCCAGGTGTTCAAGGACAACCTGATCCACGGCCGCCGGATCGAAGCCGAGGCGGCCGAGGCGCGGGTGGCGGCGGAGGCCCAGCGCAGATCCGACCTGCAGGCGATGGCTCAGCGCTTCGAGCGCACGGTCGGCGGCATCATCGGTCAGGTCTCGGACTCGGCCGGCGCCCTGCAGGTCACCGCCCAGACCATGACGGCCACCGCGACCCAGACCGCCAGCCAGTCCAGCACCGTAGCGGCCGCCGCCGAGGAGGCCGCCGCGAACGTCAACACCGTGGCGGCGGCCGCCGAGGAACTCGGGGCCTCCGTGGAGGAGATCGGCCGGCAGGTCGCGGGATCGACCAAGCTCGCCGGGGGAGCGGTGTCGGAAGCCGACCAGACGGGTGCCCTGGTCCGGGAGCTCAGCGGCGCAGTCGCGCGGATCGGCGCCGTGGTGACGCTGATCCGCGATGTCGCCGAGCAGACGAACCTCCTGGCGCTCAACGCCACGATCGAGGCGGCGCGCGCCGGCGAGGCGGGGCGCGGCTTCGCGGTGGTCGCCGCGGAGGTGAAGGCCCTGGCCGCGCAGACCGCCAAGGCCACCGAGGAGATCGCCGGCCAGATCGCGGGCATTCAGGGGGCGACCGGCGAGGCCGTCTCGGCGATCGACGCGATCACCGGGCGGATCCAGGAGATCAGCGGCGTGGCGAACTCGATCGCGGCGGCGGTGGAGGAGCAGGGTGCGGCCACACGGGAGATCGTCCGGAATGTCGGGCAGGCGGCGACCGGCACCGGCGCGGTGACCAGCACGATCATCGGCGTCGCCGGAGCCGCCGAGGCAACCGGCCAAGCGGCAGGCCAGGTGCTCGAAGCGGCCTCCGCGCTGTCGCGGCAATCCGAGCATCTCGCGGCCGAAGTCGCGCGCTTCCTGGACACCGTCCGCGCAGCCTGAGGGCCCACGGCAGCCGCATGGCGGCTTGGTCCGCCCCGATCCCGCCCGGTTAGGGGAGTTTTACGGGTCCCGCGCTACATCCTGCGGATTGCCCGAGAGAAACACCGCCGCTCATGAGACGCCGTCCATGGCCGTGATCGCCGCCTTCATCATCAATGCAGGGCTGAACTTCGTCCTCGGGCTGCTGATCGCCAAGCTTCTGGGGCCGGCCGATTTCGGCCGGTTCGCGCTGGCGACCACCGGCGCCATCGTGCTGAACACGGTCCTGTTCGAGTGGCTGCGCCTCTCGGCGACGCGATTCTACTCGGGGCGCGTGCGGCTGGACGAACCCTGGATCCGCCACGGGCTCGACCGAGCCTATCTGCGCCTCGGCCTGCTGCTGCTCGCCGCCGCCGCCCTGTGCGGCGCCTTCGGCTTCGCCGGCGGCGCGGACGGGCGCGAGGCGGTCCTGTGCGGCACCGGGATGGCGGCCCTCGGCATCGGCGTGTTCGACTATCACGCGGCGCTCGCCCGGGCGCGGTTCGACGGGCGGCTCTATCTCGGCCTCGTCGCGGTGAAGAACGTCCTGTCCTTCGCCATGATGGCGGCGGCCGCGTGGTGGCTCGTCCAGCCGGCCTGGGTGCTGGCGGCGGCGGGCCTGAGCCAGCTCGCGGCGGTGTTCGTCCTGCGCCATCCCCTACGGGACCCGCGCACCCCGTTCGAGCGGCCGCGCCTGTCCGACACCTGGCGGGTCTTCGCCCGCTACGGCCTGCCGCTCATCGCGGCCAACACCGCCTACCAGTGCCTCGCCTTCGTGAACCGCGGCGCCATCGCGGGCCATGCCGGCTTCGCGGAGGCCGGCTATTTCGCCCTCGCGGCCGACGTGACGTCCCGCTCGCTGACGACGCTCGGCACCGCCCTCGATTTGCTGCTGTTCCAGCTCGCCGTCCAGGCCGAGGAGGAGCGCGGACGCGCGGCCGCGGAGGCGCAGGTGGCGGAGAATGCCGGCACCGTCTTCGCGCTGCTGGCGCCCTGCGCGGTCGGGTTCTGGGCGGTGCTGCCGGCGCTCCAGGGGCTGGTGGTGCCGGACGCCTATCGCGGGCCGTTCGAGACCTACAGCGTCGCGCTGTTGCCCGGCCTGTTCTGCCTGTCGATGATGTTCTACGCCCTCAACCCGGTCTTCCAGATCCGCCGCCGGACGCTCCCGGTGATCGCCGCCGCGCTGGTCGGGCTGGCGGTCAACGGCGCCGGCCTGCTGATCCTGCCCGATCGGATGGGCGGGATCGGGGTTGCGCTGGCGCAGACCGCGGGCCTCGCCGCCGCCGGGCTGTGGCTCGGTTGGCGCGCGCTCACGGGTCTGGAGCGCATCGTCCTGCCGTGGGGGGAGATCGGGGTCGCGACGCTCGCCTGCGCGGCGATGGGGCTCGCCCTCGCCCCGTTCCGCCATCTCCCGCCCGCCACCGCACTGGCGGTCCTAGTCCCGGCCGGGGTCGCCGCCTACAGCGCCCTGGTCTGGATCTTCGACATCGCGGGCCTGCGGCGGCAAGTCCTCGCCCGCTTCCGCCCGGCGCGGACGGTCGCCGCGGAGTAGGAGCGGACCGCCATGGCGTTCCGCTCCTGTTCTCGCTAAACCGGGCGCATGTCCGAGACCGGCCTGATCGATCACCCCGACGGCTGCCCCCGCTGCTGGTGGGCTGGCCTCGATCCGCTCTATGTCGGCTATCACGACACCGAGTGGGGCGTGCCCGAGCGCGACGGCCGGGCCCTCTACGAGAAGCTGATCCTCGACGGCTTCCAGGCCGGCCTGTCCTGGATCACCATCCTGCGCCGCCGCGAGGGGTTTCGCGACGCCTTCGCGGACTTCGATCCGGAGCGGATCGCCCGCTTCACGGACGACGACGTGGCGCGGCTGATGGGCGACACCCGCATCATCCGCAACCGCGCCAAGATCCAGGGCACCATCGCGGGCGCCAGGGCTTGGCTGAGCATCGAGGAGCGCGGCCCCGGCTTCGCGCGCTTCCTGTGGGATTTCGTGGACGGGCAGCCGGTCCAGGGTACGGCCCGGAGCCGCGCCGAGATCGCCACCGAGACCCCGGTCTCCCGGGCGATCGGCAAGGCCCTCAAGGCCGAGGGCTTCTCGTTCTGCGGGCCGACCATCGTGCACGCCTTCATGCAGGCGGTCGGCATGGTCAACGATCACCTCGTCGGCTGCCACCGGCACGGGCCCTGCGCCCGCCTGGGGCAGGCGCGATGAGCGGATCTGCGCCCGACCCGGCCCCGCGCGCGTGGCAGCGGATGCTCTCCGGCCGGCGCCTCGACCTCCTCGATCCCGCGTCCCGCGACATCGAGATCGCCGACATCGCCCACGGCCTCGCCCGGGTCGCCCGCTGGAACGGCCAGACCCGAGGGCCGCATGTCTTCTCGGTGGCCCAGCACAGCCTGCTGGTCGAGGCGGTGGGCCGGCACGTCGCCCCGGCCTGCACCGACCCGGACGGCCTGGAGCTGCTGCTGCACGACGCGCCGGAATACGTGGTCGGGGACATCATCTCGCCGTTGAAGGCCGCGATCGGCGATGCCTATCGCGGCGTCGAGCTGCGGCTGCTGGACGCCATCCGCGGCCGTTTCGGCCTCCCGGCCCCGGCGCCGGCGCTCGCCCGCCTGGTGAAGCAGGCCGACCGGATCGCCGCCCATCTCGAGGCGATCCGTCTTGCCGGCTTCGCGCCGGAGGAGGCCCAGCGCTATTTCGGCCCTGCCGCGGATCTGCCGGACCGGGTGCTGGCGCTCGCCGAGCCCTGGCCGACCGCCGAAGCCGAGACACGATTCCGCGCGCGCTTCGACGCGCTCCGCTCAAGCTGACACGCGGCCGCCCTCGATCCGTCACGATCGCACGCCACTGGCGCGATCACCATGCCGAGCCTCCACGTCTGCCCTCTCTCACGCCTGCCCGAGACCGTCGCGGCGACCGGCGCCAGTCACGTGCTCACGCTGATCAATGTCGGCACGCCGCTGGAGCGTCCTGCCGTGATCGACGCCGAGAACCACGCCGTCATCGGCGTCAGCGACATCGCGGCGGCGCGCGACGGACACGTTCTGCCGGCAGAAGAGCACGTGGCGCGGGTTCTCGACTTCGTCCGGGCCTGGCCGCGGGAGAAGCCGCTGGTGATCCACTGCTATGCCGGGATCAGCCGCTCCACCGCCGCGGCCTTCATCGCGGCCTGCGCCCTGGCGCCCGAGCGCGACGAGGCGGCGATCGCCGACGCCCTGCGGGCAGCCTCCCCGTCGGCGACGCCCAATCCGCTGTTCGTCGCCATCGCCGACCGGATGCTCGGCCGCGACGGGCGCATGGTCGCGGCCATCGCGCGGATCGGCCGCGGCGCCGACGCGTTCGAGGGCACGCCGTTCTGTCTGACGCTCGCGTGACCGCTCTCCCGAACGGGTTTCGTCACGGCCGCCGCGGCGTGTCCGCGGTCGTACGGCGGCGGTCTCACGCCCGTCCCGAGTGTGGCGCAAACGCCGCCGCACGCTTCCAAAACGGTGCGGAGCCGGCCGCCAAACCTGTGCCCTGGGTTGTGGCGACGGGGGCTGGCGCCGTAGAAACCCTCCAAAGGAAGTATCTGGGATGAGTGCGAGCAGACCCGAGGTGGCCCCCGCTGCCGGCGACCTGCCCTTCGAGAAGGCGCTGGAACAGCTCGAGGAAATCGTGCGCCGGCTCGAGCGCGGCGACGTCCCGCTCGACGAGTCGGTGGCGATCTACGAGCGCGGCGAGGTGCTGAAGAAGCATTGCGAAGCGCTGCTGAAGCGGGCCGAGGCGCGGATCCAGCGGATCACCCTCGGCGCCGACGGGCGGCCCGAGGGCGTCGCCCCGCTCGATATGTCCTGAGGCTCGGCGATCAAACCGATCCCATCCGTTAGAGGTTGATGCCGTGGCAATTTCCCCCGAGCAGAGCGCGCTTCTCGACCGAATCCCGAATCCTGCGGCGTTGCGCGGGCTTCCGGAATCGGAGCTGCAGGCTGTGGCGGACGCGGTGCGCGCCGAGATGATCGACGCGGTGTCGATCACCGGCGGCCATCTCGGCTCGGGGCTGGGCGTCGCCGAACTCACCGTCGCCCTGCACCACGTGTTCGACACCCCCGACGACCGCATCGTCTGGGACGTCGGCCACCAGTGCTACCCGCACAAGATCCTCACCGAGCGCCGCGACCGCATCCGCACGCTGCGCCAGGGCGGCGGCCTGTCGGGCTTCACCAAGCGGAGCGAGAGCGTCTACGACCCCTTCGGCGCCGCCCACTCCTCGACCTCCATCTCGGCCGCGCTGGGCATGGCGGTCGCCCGCGACCTCGACAACGCCACCGCCAAGCAGACGGGCGGCGCGCAGAAGCGCCGCAACGCCATCGCGGTGATCGGCGACGGATCCATGTCGGCCGGCATGGCCTACGAGGCGCTCAACAACGCCGGCGCCCTCCACTCGCGCCTGATCGTCATCCTCAACGACAACGACATGTCGATCGCGCCGCCCGTCGGCGCCATGTCGGCCTACCTCGCCGGCTGGCGTCCGGCGGCGCCTACCAGTCCCTGCGCGAGACCGCCAAGCAGCTCGGCAAGCTCCTGCCGAAGGCCCTCTACCAGCGCGCCGCCGCGGCCGAGGAATACGCCCGCTCGCTGGTGGTGGGCGGCGGCACCATGTTCGAGGAGATGGGCTTCCACTATGTCGGCCCCGTCGACGGGCACAACCTCGACCACCTGCTGCCGGTGCTCAAGAACGTCCGCGACGCCGAGCACGGCCCGATCCTGCTCCACGTGGTCACCCGCAAGGGCAAGGGCTACGCGCCGGCGGAAGCGTCCGCCGACCGCTACCACGGCGTGGTCAAGTTCGACGTGGTCTCGGGCGTGCAGGCCAAGGCCAAGCCGAACGCGCCGGCCTACACGCGGGTGTTCGGCGAGAGCCTGATCAAGGCGGCGGACGCCGACGACAAGGTGGTGGCGATCACCGCCGCGATGCCGGGCGGCACCGGCATCGACCTGTTCGGCAAGGCGCATCCGGACAAGACCTTCGACGTCGGCATCGCCGAGCAGCACGCGGTGACGTTCGCGGGCGGTCTGGCGACCGAGGGCTACCGGCCGTTCGTGGCGATCTACTCGACCTTCCTGCAGCGGGCCTACGACCAGGTGGTGCACGACGTGGCGCTGCAGAACCTGCCGGTGCGGTTCTGCCTGGACCGGGCGGGCCTGGTCGGCGCGGACGGGGCGACGCATGCCGGCGCGTTCGACCTGGCGTATCTGTGCTGCCTGCCGAACATGACCGTGATGGCGGCGGCCGACGAGGCCGAGCTGGTGCACATGGTGGCCACCGCCCACGCCCATGACTCGGGCCCGATCGCCCTGCGCTACCCGCGCGGCGAGGGTGTCGGTGTCGAGCTTCCGGAGCGGGGCGAGGTCCTGGCGATCGGCAAGGGCCGGGTGGTGCGCCGGGACGCGGAGGCGCGTGTGGCGCTCCTGAGCCTGGGCACGCGTCTGTCGGAGGCGCTGAAGGCGGCCGACGCGCTGTCCGAGCAGGGCGTGGCGGTGACAGTGGCGGATGCGCGCTTTGCCAAGCCGCTGGACGAGGCGCTGATCCTGGAGCTTGCGCGGGAGCACGAGGTTCTGATCACGATCGAGGAGGGCTCGCGGGGCGGGTTCGGCGCGATGGTGCTGCATCTCCTGGCGGAGCGGGGGGCTCTGGATGCGGGGCGGGTCCGGGTGCGGACGATGACGCTGCCGGACAGCTACCAGGACCACGACAGCCCGGAGAAGATGTACGCCGAGGCCGGCCTGGACGCCGCCACCATCGTCAAGACCGCCCTCGACACCCTGCCGGAGGCCGCCGGCAAGGCGGAGCCGGCCAGCAACGTGGTGAGCGTGCGCCGTCGGCCGCGCTGAGCCCGATTTCCTGTTCCGCGGCGACCGACCCATCCGGCGCTGTGGCCAAACGAGAAGGGCCAGCCTGACGGCTGGCCCTTTTGCTTGGTCGGGGCGCGGCCTTACTCGGCCGCCGTCATCTCGGGGGTGTAGTGGCCGCACCAATCCTGTGCGGCGACCACCGGCCAGAGCCCCTTGGACTCGGGTGCGGGCTGGCTGACGGGCGGATTGAAGCGGCACAGGCCGGCATCGTTCTGCGCGACGGCGCCGTTGCCCTTGTGCTCGCCGAAGAACCGGCAGGTCTCGCACTTCGCGTTCATGGTCAGGCTCCTATGGGATCGGCGGCGCAGGGCCGCTGCGACCTCAAACAAACGGGCATGGAACTTAGAAATGATCCAATCTACGCCATCAACGGCGGGGCGCCCGGCCGGTTCCCCGGGCTAGCCGGTCTGATCGGCACGGATCAGCGCGCGAAGAACGCCGCCACCATGGCATCGTGGGTCGGGAAGGCCGTCCGGACAGGCGCGTCGACAACCAGAACCTCGAGAACCTCGCCGTCGGGCTCGCCCCGATCCGCGAACCGGGCCGGCTGGCTCTCGCAGAACAGCAGGTTCTGCCGCCGGTCCGGCGTGGTCACCACCGAGAGGAGGCGTAGCGGCTCGGCCGCGATCTGCAGTCCGGTCTCCTCCAGCACTTCCCGTGCGCCCGCCTCCTGCCAGCTCTCGCCGCGCATCTGGTAGCCGCCGGGCAGGGCGAGTTGGCCGTAACCGTCGGCCAAGCCGCGGCGGATCATGAGCAGGCCGCTCTCCACCGGGACGAGAACCACCACGACGGTGGGCATGTCGTCGTAGGCGCTCACGCGCGGCGGTCGTGCGGCGCCGCGAAGCCCGCCAGCAGCCGCTGGAGCTCGTCCTCCTCGACAAGGCGCGCCGCTTCCTCAGGCGCGAACCATTGCAACGTCCGCTGATCCCGCTCCGGCCAGCGCTCGTGCTGCACCTCGACCCGCAGGGGATACACGCGCACCTTGCAGGGAAGTGCGAGGCCGTCCTCGAGGCGCTTCTCGTAGCGATACCACCCAACCGGACTGGCCGCGATCTGGCCCTTCAGGCCGGCCTCCTCGAACGCCTCCCGCTCGGCCGCCCGATGCGCCTTGCGGCCCAGCATCGGCCAGCCCTTCGGGATGATCCACCGCCCCGTGTCGCGCGAGGTGATCAGGAGAACCTCGATCCGGCCGTCCGCACCCACGCGGAACGGCAGGGCCGCGACCTGCTTGAGCGGCTTGGCATGCGCCTTCCGCAGCAGCTTCTTCAGGCTGGGACGCTTGGATACCGTCTTCAGTGCTGACCTCGGCGACGAGAGGGAATGGTTCTTCTGCGCGCGATCCTGCAATCGAAAGTCTCCTCCCGCTTTTACATAGTTGAAGATGTCGGGTTTGCATCCTGGCTAAAGTGTCGGCGAGCCATGCCTGTAACGCCGTGCCGCGAGCCTACCGGCGCGCTTGCGTTGCGCCGCCTTGTTGGCGAAAGCTTTCGGCGTCGAACACCAGCGAGTCGCGGCATGTCGGTCGAGATTGAGCGCAAGTTCATTGCGAGCCCGTCGGTTCTGACCTTGTGTCAATCGGGGACGCCCCTCGTTCAGGGCTATCTCGTCGCCGACGACACCGACACGATCCGCATCCGCCAAGCCGGCGCGCACATGCTGGTGACCTGGAAAAGCCCCCGGCATGGGATCAGCCGCGACGAGATCGAGTTTCCGATCGCGCCGGAGGACGGCGCGGAGCTTCTGGCACGCCTGCCGGCCGGTCGGCGGCTGGAAAAGACGCGCTACCGGGTCGAGCATGCCGGCGCCGTCTGGGATGTCGACGTGTTCGGCGGCGACCTCGCCGGTCTGATCCTGGCCGAGATCGAACTCGATCGGGAGGACCAGCCCGTGGTGCTGCCCCCGTGGGTCGAGCGCGAGGTCACGGCGGACGCGCGCTACCGCAATTCCCGGCTGGCCGCGGGCGCCCTTCCCGAGCAGCTGGCGGCGTGAGAGCGCGGCGCGTGAACGCACGGGTCGCGGCGCCGTTCTAACGGAATGGGCGACAACCCGACCAACGGACCCACCAAGAGCCTGATCACCTGGACGCAGGATGTGACGGCCGGCGTGCCGCTCCCACGCTTCGTCGGACGGGTCGGCGCGGTGCAGGTCGGAATCTGCGAGTACGACGGATCGAGCCGGTTCTGGACGTGGTGGAGCCCGCTCGCCGAGGACATCTGGGGCCATGGCCAGGATGCCGAGGGCGCCCAGCGCGGCTGCGAGGCATGGCTGCGCGGCTGGATCGAGAACTTCAGACCGTTCTTCGCCTGACCGCGCCGAGGTCGGTCAGGCGACGGATCAGCGACAATATTGCGGCAGGCGGCGCTTCCAGCGCTCGCCGAGCCGCAGCTCGGTCCCCCGGCGCCAGGAGGGAACGGGTCGCGGCGACGGAGCCTGACCGGGCTGGGCCGGGATCGCGCGGGCGGAGGCTTCGACCACCTCGGGGGCGGCAGCGGTCTCGGGCCGAGGGGCGGCCCGGCGAGGCTTGGCCGCCGGCTCCGCCGCGAGGGTCTGCTCAACGCGGGCCCGCGGACGGCGCACCCGCGGCGTCGCGACCGGTTCGGACTCGACTGCGGGGGCAACCTCCGGCTCGGCCGAGATCTCGAACATCGGGACCAGGCTCGGAAGAACGCGCCGGGCCGGTGCCTGTGCAGGGCGCTCCTCCTGCCGGGCGGCCGGTGCAGCCGGAAGGTCCGGCTGGGTCGGCTTCGTCTCGGCCTCGGCCAGTTCTGGCCACAGGTTCTTGGCCGAGCGCGTGGCTGGATGAGACGAGGTCAGCGATGTGCGTCCGGTACGGGTGTGCTTGACTTCGACCATAAATGGTCGCGCGCTGCGGCGCTTCATGTAGAACGATCCTCGGAAGCATCCGGCCGATACATCAACGGCACGAACACCCACAGGCTAAGCCTGATCTCCGGAGATGTCCAGAAAGACGAACCCCGACGCGATAGATTTCTTCGGTATTGAGACCGGGTCTCGCGGCATCCGAGCGCCGGAACGTTGGAACAGCGCCGGATTTCGGCCTGATCAGGCGGCCTGCGCCTGGGTCGTCGTGCCCCTTACCGGCGCAGCGCGGTTGGGCTCGAACAGCGACCGGTACAGAGCCGCCGGCGTCCGGGCCCGGCCACTGCCGTCCGTGATCGTCACGTCGGCCATGCCGGCCGCGATCAGGCTCATGCCCTGATCCAGGGCGGTCAGGACCGAGGCGTGCTGGTAGGCGAACCGGCGCGCGGACAGGCGTGCGGAGACGGTGAAGTTCATGACGACGATCCTGGAAAGCCCCGCCCGCCCTCGGACTTGGAGGACGGCAACACCGCGCGAGGACCGGAATCCGGTCGCTCGGCGCGGCGACCGCGGTCTGATGACCTGCAATAAAGTCCTTATATTGACGAAAGCTTGTTATCTTCGATCTTTTTAAACGGTTAAGAGGCTCAAGCCAGTCCTGCGCCACGGGCGGCCGGTTCGATGCCGGCCGGCGGGTCGGCGCGCGGCATCGAACCGGCCGCAACCCGCGCTCGAAAAAACGCGCGCGTTAACGGACGTTAGCGGCCCGCCGCACGACATCGCCTATGGTCGCGCTTGCCGATCGAGGGCCGGGGCGTGTCGATAGGTGTCCACGATGTCGGGGCGGCGTCCGGAATCCACCGCCGAAACTGCGTATCTGCGGCGCTGCCTCGAAGAGGCCGGCGAGCGGGCCGAGCGGGCCTTCGCGCTGATGGCGGACATCGACGCCGCGCGGGTCCAGGAGGTGGCGGAGAGCCGCGCGCAGGCGGATGCCAGCCGGGAGCGAAGCCTGGAGCGGGAGGTTCAGGTCCTGCGGGCGCGTCTCCAGGCCTCCGAGCAGGCAGCGGCCCGCCTGCGGATGCGCTGCGAGCATCAGACCTCCATGATGCGCGAGCTCTCGCATCGCCTGAAGAACTCCTTGACGCTGGTGCAGGCCATGATCAGCCAGACGCTGCGGAATCCGCCGAGTCTCGCCGACGGCCGTGCCGCCCTGCTGGCGCGGGTCGTGGCGCTGGGACAGGCCCATCGGGTTCTCGCCGAGGAGCGTTGGCTCGGCACGTCGGTCCGGCGCACCGTCGAGACGGCCCTGGCCACCCATGCCGGGACCGATGCCGCCGAGCGGTTCGCCGTGACGGGACCGGCCGTTCGCCTGGGCCCGCGCCAGACGGTGGCCCTGTCGATGGCCCTGCACGAGCTGGCGACCAACGCCACGAAGTATGGCGCCCTCTCCTGCGAGACGGGGCGCGTGCGGATCGTGTGGCACACGGCCCGGGGCGAGGCGGGGCGAACGCTTCACCTGTGCTGGAGCGAGCATGGCGGCCCGCCGGTGACGCCCCCCGAACGACGCGGCTTCGGATCCCGGCTGATCGAGCGAACCCTGACCGACACGCTCGGGGGCGACGTGGTTCTCCGCTTCGCGCCGGACGGCGTCACTTGCAGGATGAAAGCCGTGATCCAGCGCCTGCGGGAGACGTGAGGCGGGCTTAACTGAGCCTGGACACAACCCTGGCGTTCCTTGGCCCGGTGCGTGCTACCATCCGGCGGGACAAACCGGACGGACGGGCGGGCATGCTGAACAGACGATCTTTCGTGGCCCTCACGGGCGCCGCGCTCGCGGCCCCGGCGCTGGCGCAGGGCACGGCCTCCCGGACGCTCAAGTTCATCCCGCAGGCCGACCTGACGGTGCTCGATCCGATCTGGACGACCGCCTACGTGACCCGCAATCACGGGCTCGCGGTGTTCGACACCCTCTACGGCACCGATGCGAGCTACGCCGCACAGCCGCAGATGGTCGCCGGCCACACGGTGGAAAATGACGGCACGCTGTGGCGCCTCACCCTGCGGCCCGGGCTGACCTTCCATGACGGCAGCCCCGTGCTGGCCCGCGACTGCGTGGCGAGCATCGCCCGCTGGGGCAAGCGCGACGCGATGGGCCAGACGCTCATGGCCTACACGGACGAACTCTCGGCCCCCGACGACCGGACGATCCAGTTCCGCCTGAAGAAGCCCTTCGCGCTCCTGCCGGACGCCCTCGGCAAGGTCGGCTCGCCGATCTGCGCGATCATGCCGGAGCGCCTCGCCAAGACCGACCCGTTCACCCAGGTGACCGAGATGGTCGGCAGCGGCCCGTTCCGCTTCAAGGCGGACGAGCGCGTGGTCGGCGCCCGCGTCGTCTACGAGCGCTTTGCGGGCTATGTCCCTCGCGAGGGCGGCGAGCCGCAATGGACGTCGGGCCCGAAGCGGGCCTTCGCCGACCGGGTCGAGTGGACCATCATCCCCGATCAGGCGACCGCCGCCTCGGCCATGCAGACGGGCGAGATGGATTGGTGGGAGCAGCCCCCGGCCGACCTCGTGCCGACGCTCGGCAACCTGACGACGCGGATCACCGATCCGACCGGCCTGATCGGCTGCCTGCGGATGAACCAGCTCCAGCCGCCCTTCGACAATCCGGCGATCCGGCAGGTGCTGCTGAAGGTCGCCGACCAGACCGACTTCATGCAGGCCGTGACCGGCACCGACCCCAAGCTGATCCACGTGCCGACCGGCTTCTTCTGCCCCGGCCTGCCGATGGCGAGCGATGTCGGCCTCGGGGCGCTCACGGGCAAGCGCGACTACGAGGCGGCCAAGAAGGCGCTCGCGGCGGCGGGCTACAAGGGCGAGAAGGTGGTGCTGATGGGCGCCTCAGACTTCCCGAGCCTGAAGGCGCTTGCCGACGTGGCGGCCGACATGCTGACCCGCGCGGGCTTCAACGTCGACTACCAAGTCATGGATTGGGGCTCGGTGGTGCAGCGGCGCGCCAAGAAGGATCCTGTCGCCCAGGGCGGGTGGAGCGCGTTCTGCACCTTCTGGGCGGGGCTCGATCAGGCCAACCCGGCGGTCAGCGCCTTCCTGCGGGGAACGGGACAGAGCGCCGCGATCGGCTGGCCGACCAGCCCGGCGATCGAGGCGCTGCGGGATCGATGGCTCGACGCCCCCGACACCGCCGCGCGCAAGACGCTCGCGGGCGAGCTCCAGCAGCAGGCCTTCACCGACCTGCCCTACCTGCCGCTCGGGCAGTACTTCAACCAGACCTCGTACAAGCCGTCCCTGACGGGGGTGCTCGACGGCGTGCCGGTGTTCTGGAACGTCAAGAAGGGCTGAGGCGGAGGGGCCGCTCCCTTTCAAGGCGCCGAGCCGAGGGCGCGGGATCAGCGGCTCCGGCGCGGGCGCGCGGCCTTTTCCCGGATACTCGGAACGCGGAAAGGGCCGCGTTCCCGCGACAGGGATCGCGCGGAACCGGCGGCCGGCCCCCTGCAGAACACCTGCAGCCCTCCTGCCAGAGCCTGCTGTGTCGCCGGTTCGGCGGTCTTCACGGGTATCCTGCCATACGAAGACGCCGTCACGATCAACAGATCCGCTCCGTTGAAGCCCCGGGAGCGCTTCCCAGCCGTGTCGCGAACGGGTTAAGCAGGGTCGGCACAGGTCACCGCCAGAGATGACCGGCCCGCGAGGAAGCCCGAGACGTCCGTCTCACCGCCGTCGCGGCGGTGCATCGACGCCCTCGACGCCGCGCGGATTCCACGACGCGACGAGGACACGCCCGATGACAGGCTTGGTGACAGGCTCCCCGGACGACACCGCGCTGGAACGCTCGGCGATGCGCAGGATCGGCTGGCGCCTCGTGCCGTTCCTAATCCTCGCCTACTTCGTGTCCTTCCTCGACCGGGTGAACGTCGGCTTCGCGGCGATCCAGATGAACCACGATGTCGGCCTGTCGGCCACCGTGTTCGGCTGGGGCGCCGGGATCTTCTTCCTCGGCTACTTCCTGATGGAGATCCCCAGCAACCTGATGCTGGAGCGCTTCGGTGCGCGGCTCTGGATCGCCCGGATCATGGCGACCTGGGGATTGATCTCCGCCGCCATGGCCCTCGTGCAGGGGCCCTGGTCGTTCATCGGCCTGCGCTTCCTGCTGGGGCTCGCCGAGGCCGGCTTCTTCCCCGGCGTGATCCTCTACCTGACCTACTGGTTCCCCTCCGCCTACCGGGCGCGGATCATCGGGGTCTTCATGATCTCGATCCCGATCTCGTCGTTCCTCGGCTCGCCGATCTCCGGTGCGCTGCTCAACGTGACGGGGCTCGGGCTCGCGGGCTGGCAGTGGCTGTTCATCCTCGAGGGCCTGCCGGCGGTGCTCTTGGCCGTCGCGGTCCTGTGGCTGCTGCCGGACGGACCGCGGGACGCGGCGTGGCTGCCGGCGGATGAGCGCGACTGGCTGCAGCGGCAGCTCCAGGCCGAGGCGGCGCGCAACACCCGGCGCGGCCAGTCGGCGAAGCCGCCGCTGCGGGAGATCCTGAGCGACCGGCGGCTCTTGCTGTTCGCCGCGATCTATTTCGGCTCGACGGCGAGCAGCTACGGCCTCTCGTTCTGGACGCCGCAGATCGTGAAGAGCTTCGGCCTCGGCAATTTCGAGACCGGCCTGCTGAACAGCATTCCGTACGGCTTCGCCTCGGTCGCCATGATCCTGTGGGGCCGGCACAGCGACCGGACGGCCGAGCGGCGCTGGCACCTCGCCTTGTCCTTCCTGGTCCTCGCGCTGGGCCTGGCGGGCGGCACGGTGCTGACGGGGCTCGGCCCGGTCGTCGCGGCGCTGACGGTGGCGGCGGTGGGTGTCTACATGCTCAAAGGTCCGTTCTGGGCGCTGGCGACCGAGCAGATGCCGCCCGCGACGGCGGCCGCGAGCATCGCGGCGATCAACGCGGTCGGAAACCTCGGCGGCTTTCTCGGCCCCTACCTGATCGGCGCGATCAAGGACGGGACCGGCAGCTTCACCCTGAGCCTCATCCCCCTGGTGGTGTTCGCCCTGCTCTCGGCCGCCCTGTCGCTCGTGCCCGGTCGCGCCCCGCAGGCGGACCCGAACGCGCGCCGGCCGTCGACCGCCTGACGGATTCGGGGCCGGGATCGCCGGCCGGATCGAGACTCCGGCCTTTCTGCGCCCGTCGAGAACCGCTTCCAGGCGTGGCCGGTTAGCTCTGGTGCAGCGACCGGACACACGCGGAGGCCCAGCCATTGGCCAGCACAGACGCCGATTCAGACCGCTTCAGGCGCCCTCCGGGCGCGGGCTCGCCCGGCGGCGTTCTGACCCGCGGCCTGCTGGCCGGAGCGGCCGGCGTAGCGGCCATGACGCTGGCCGAGAAGATCGAGCAAAGCCTCACGGGACGGTCCGACTCGTACGTTCCGGCCCATACCCTGCAGCGGCTGCTCGGGCGCCGGCACGCGACGGTGCGTGACAGTCTGGGGTTCAATTGGGCCATGCACTGGGGCCAGGGCCTGGCGCTCGGGCCGCTCCGGGTTCTCATGGCCGAGCGGGGCATGCGCGGGGCCGTCGCGTCGTTCCTGTTCCTCAACGCGCGGCTTCTGACCGACCAGTCCCTGGAGAACGCCACCGGCGTCGGCGCTCCGCCCTGGACTTGGCCGCGGGACGAGCAGCGCACCGATCTCCTGCACAAGGCGATCTACGCCTTCACGGCCGGCTACGTGGCCGATCGCCTCGCGGCCGGCCCGGACCGAACCCGGCGGTCGGATCGCGCCTATTACGCCGAAGCCCGGAGTACGAACGGATCGAGGCGCTGATGCAGTTCGACGGCAAAGTGGTGATCGTGACGGGCGCCGGATCCGGGATCGGGGCCGCCACGGCGAAGCGGTTCGGGGGCGCGGGCGCGCAGGTCGTCCTGAACGACCGCACGCGGGAACCGCTCGAGGCCGTCGCGGCCGGCCTCGATCCCGGCCGGGTCGTGCTTCAGACGGGCGACGTCTCGGAGCAGGCGGATGCCGAGACGCTCATCGCCGCGGCGATCGACCGGTTCGGCCGTCTCGATGTGCTCGTCAACAATGCCGGCGTCGTGCCCACCGGCCCGATCCTCGAAGCCTCCGTGCAGGATTGGCGCAAGGTCATGGCGGTCGATGTCGACGGCGTGTTCTTCTGTACCCGCGCCGCGCTTCCGCATCTGGTTCAGGCCGGCGGCAACATCGTCAACGTCTCGTCGGTCTCGGGCCTCGGCGGCGACTGGAACATGAGCTTCTACAACGCCGCCAAGGGTGCGGTGTCGAACTTCACCCGCTCCCTGGCGCTGGAGCTCGGCGCGCAGGGAGTCAGGGTCAACGCGGTCAATCCCGGGCTGACCTTCACGGGACTGACGCAGGACATCAAGCGCGATCAGGAGCTGATGCGCCGCTTCGCCGAGCGCATCCCGCTCGGGCGCGGCGCGGAGCCGGAGGAGGTGGCCGACGTGATCGCCTTCCTGGCCAGCGACGCCGCCCGCTACGTCACGGGCGTGAACCTGCCGGTCGACGGCGGCCTGACCGCCTCGAACGGGCAGCCGAAGCAGGCCTGAGCGCCGGGATCGCGGACGGACGCGCCGCACCGATAGCGGGAGAGCATCATGGACCTGAACGACACCGTGCGCGACGCCATCGTGGCGGAGCTGCAGCGCCAAGCGGAGGCGGAGGATCCCGCGCCGAAGGTGGACCTGTCCGAGCCGGGCTACGCGCGGATCGACGGGCGGATCGATATCGACGCGCTGATCATGGTCGTCGCGGGCGCGCTTGCCGGCGGCCCGTGAGCCGTCCGACCGGGATGGGGGCTCCATGCCGAAGCTCAACGCGGTCCTCGAGACGGCCCTCTACGTCGCGGATCTCGCGCGCGCGGACGCGTTCTACCGCGACGTCCTCGGCCTGACCTGCATCCACACCGATGCGCGGATGCGCGCCTTCGACGTCGGCGGTCGCGGCGTGCTGCTGCTCTTTCCGGAAGGCGGGTCCCTCCAGCCGATCCCGACGCCGGGCGGGGATATCCCGCCCCATGACGGGCGGGGGCCGGCGCACATCGCCTTCTCGATCGACGCCGATACCCTCTCCGCCTGGGAGAGCCGTCTGGTGGCCGCCGGCATCGCCGTCGAGGGCCGCACCCACTGGCCGCGGGGCGGGACCAGCCTCTACTTCCGCGATCCGGATGCGCACCTGCTGGAGCTCGCCACGCCCGGCCTGTGGAAGGGCTATTGAGACCCGCTCAAAAGGCGGGCTGCCTCCCCCGGGACAGAACCCCGGCCCCCCTCCCCGGTTGTGCTTGCACGGGAGACATCCATGATCAACGGAACGATTACGGTCGGCAGCGCGCATCTCGAACTCGGCGCGAGCTTTCGCGATCAAGCGCAGCGGCGCATCCAGGATGCCGCCAACAAGTATCTCGGCAATCTCGTCACGGCCTCCGTCCACGTGGCGCGGGAGGGCGGCGATTTCCGCTGCTCGGTGAACATGCAGATGAGCGGCCAGGGCATGATGAGCGCCGAGGCCCTGGGGGAGAGCGTGCCGCGGGCGTTCCGCGCAGCCCTGAACAAGGTCGAGAAGCAGCTGCGACGCACGAAGCGTCTGCAGCGCGAGGATCGCGCCCATCAGCCGGACAGGATCATCACTGCCTAGGGCAAAAGCTCCACGCGGGACGACCACGGGCCGACCCCGCCCCCCAACGCGAACGAGGCCGCCCCCTTTCGGGGACAGCCTCGCGTGATCGTGCGATGCTGGCGAGCGCTACCCGGCCCGGGACGCGGAACCGCGTCCCGGGCCTTTGCAGGCTCTTAGTACGAGCCGAACTTGTAGTTCAGGCCGGCGCGGACGACGGCGAACTCGTCGTCGCGGCGACCGATCGGGCTGTAGTAGGCCGGGACCAGGTTGGCGGCGTTGACGACCAGGGCGCCCTGGTTGCGGTTGCCGCGCTCCAGGTTCACGTACAGACCTTCGATCTTGAACGTCACCGCCGAGGAGCGGAAGAAGTTCAGGAACGACTCGGTGGGCAGGGCGAACTCGACGCCGCCGCCGACCGCGTAGCCGGTGCGGAAGGTGTCGTTGCCGGCATAGCCGCCGAACGAACGGTCAGCGCTGCCCGAGCCGTAGGCGAAGCCGCCGGTGGCGTACACGAGGGTGCGGTCGAAGGCGTAGCCGAGGCGGCCGCGCACGGTGCCGAAGTAGTCGAGGCTCGACAGGCCGCGCGGGTCGGTCACGTAGTAGCCCGGGGCGACGGCGCCGGAGATGAAGGCGTTGTTCCGGTTGCGGCCGAAGTCGAGGTACTGGGCGTCGGCCTCGATGCCGAACACCACGCCCGAGCCCGGGGTCAGCTGCCAGTTGTAGCCGATCTGGGCGCCGCCCGAGAAGCCGTCCTGGCTGCGATCGCGGAAGGTGGCGGTGGTGCCGAGGGCGGCGTAGGGGGCGGGAACGCCGAACACCGAGCCGTTGGAGCGGCTGCTGGCGTCGAAGGCGTAGCCGGCGTTGATACCGAAGTACGCGCCGGTCCAGGTGAAGACCGGGACGGGGGTGAACACCGGCGGCGGGGCAGCGCGACGCGGCAGGTCGGCGGCCGAGGCGGCGCCGGTCAGGAGAGCCGTGGCGGCGCTCGCGAGAAGAAGCTTCTTGATCATCTGGTCCTCTGTCTCCCGTTGGGCGGGATGTGTGCGGCGCGACAGGACGTCAGGATGAGCCTTGGCGATAGTGCATTGCTGCAACACCGCTCCGGTACCGTTCGAAACGGATCAGCAGGAAAGTGCGATAAAACACATCATCACCGATCGGTGATCGATCGGTCGGGAACTATTCTGATACTTCTGCTGCGGAGAGCCGAGCGTCAGACAAATTACATAGGGTCGGCAGCCGCTCCTCTGGCCGCGGCACACAGATGCTGGCCGGGGCCGGGCGCGCCCGGAGGAAATCCTATCGCAGGTTGTCATCGGCGCCGTCACAAGGCTACCCGGTGAACCCGCGCCCGCGTGCCGAGCGGCCCCTTATGGCGGCAGCCTCGCGACCGAGCCGCCCCTGTCGCCTCGCGTCTCTGCCCTGGCGTGGACGGACCGTCCCAATCCCGTTAGATCTACGGGATGGCTGAGACGCATTTCCGGCCCGCTTCGGGCTTAGCGCTCGCCGCCGCCCAACTTGAGACCGCACAATCCCTGGATGAGGTCGTGTCCGCCCTTCGGGCATCCGCGCGGGCGGTCGTCGGCTCCGACGGGATCGCCGTGGTCCTGCGCGAGGGCAAGAGCGTGGTCTATGCGGCCGAGGATGCCATCGAGCCGCTCTGGCGCGGACGCCGGTTTCCGGTGACGGAATGTGTGTCGGGGTGGGCGATCCTCAACGGCGAGACCGTCATCGTGCCGGACATCGAGCTCGACCCCCGGGTTCCGATTGCCGCCTACCGCACCACGTCGATGCGCAGCCTCGTGATCGTGCCGATCGGGTTTCCCGAGCCGGTTGCGGCGCTCGGGGCCTATTGGTGCGCCTCGGTCATCCCCGACGACGCCACCATCTGCCGCCTTGAAACCTTGGCCGCTCAGGCCGCGGCGGCACTGGCTCGGATGCGCGCCCTGCACCGGTGAGTTCCGGACCGGTCGGATTCGGGCTGCGGCAGGGATCGATCATCGGCCTCGGCGGTTCCCCGGCCGTTCCCCGGCGTGGCCGGGCCCGTACGGAAGCTCAAAGCCCTGTCATGAAGCGCCTCGTCCTCATCGGAATTTTCATCGCGCTGCTGGCCGCCATCGTGGCGATCGCGGCCACGTGGTCGAAGGTCACGCCCGTGAACCCGGCGGTGTCGCCCGATACGTCCGCGACCCCGAATCCCACAAGCCAACGGAAGTAGAGCCCTGCGGCGCGCGGCCCCAAGCGGGCGCGCGTCGGCTCGCGCCCGGTTCGGAGTGGTCGGTTGCGGGACCGGGCGCCCGCCATCCCGTCTCATTCCGCATTCGCCGGCCCCCATCGGCGTCGAGGCGGCGCCGTGCGCCTGCCGCCTTCGGAGAGCCGAGCCGAGGCGCATGAACCGCCGGAACAATATTAAACGTTTATTTATGGCTTATGCAAGCTTAATATGCATCTAATATCCGTGCTTATTCATTATATCCATTCTGAAACTGATATTTGTATAGCGTATTACGAGCAAAAATCGTTTATCTACGCAAAGCATCTCTCATAAGACCACAGCCCTGTCTTGAGATCGAAGATTTTTTGCTGATAGCAGGGCGGACCGAGGACGAATCGGCCGGGCCAGCCGCACATTCCGAGATCTTGCGAAGACTTGGAGCTGCGGACCGATAGCGGATCACGTCTTGATCGGGGCAAAAACAATGGGTCTCTGAAGATGGGATCGATCACTGCTATTCAAGTGGCCACGAAGCCGCGGCATGACTTCAGGACAGCTGCCATGGCAGGCTTCGTGGGCGGGAACTTGTCGAGCTTCGTCAAATGGGGCTCCGAGATCCCGTTCCCGCCACGGGAGGCGGGCCGCATCTCGCCACCCTTCGCCATCCTCAAAGCCCTCGGCCTGAACGCCGAGGACATGACCTATGTCTTCACGGGCCACGTCATCAATTACGGCGTCGCCCTGGTGCATCAGGGCTTCTCGGTCGTCTTTGGCCTGCTCTACTGCCTGCTGGCCATCCCGATCCCGCTCGTCACCCTGTGGCAGGGACTGGCCTTCGGGCTGATCGTCACCGTCGTGTTCCACGCCATCCTGCTGCCCCTCGGCGGCTGGGCGCCGCAGATCTGGGACATCTCGGCCCACGAGACGTTCTCGGAGGTGCTCGGCCACCTGCTCTGGGCGTGGACCATCGAGATCGTGCGGCGCGCGATGCTCTGCACACGCGAGGCGCGTTGATCTTCGGTCCCGCCCGAGGGTGCGCGCCCGTCGTGAGCGCACCCGTCGGCGGCCTGCCCCCCCCTCACCGGACCGTGAATTTTCCGCGCGGTCCGGATGAAATGGCATCTCCATGCGCCAGATCATCCTGAAACCGTGGGGTAGGACTGGCAAATGGGGGACGGATCCGGAGCGCCGATCAACGCGATCGACGGCTTCAGCGAGCCGCTCGACAGGCTGCGCGCCGCACTGGACGCGTCCTGTGTGGTCGGAACCTGGGATTGGGACATCGTCGGCGGGACCATGATGTACGATGCCGGCGCGGCGCGGCTGCTGACCGGCGACGCCTCCCTGGCCGACACGAGGATCGGCAGCCTCCAGGCGATTGCAGCGGTGCATCCGGACGACCATCCGTGGCTCCTCGACCATGTCCAGCAGGCCGTGCAGGCCGGAGGCTTGGTCCTGGCCGAGTACCGCGTCGTCGCGCGGGACGGAGCGGTGCGCTGGCTGCTGAACCGCGGGCGCGCGTTCCAGGACCCGTTCGGGCGTCCGGTCCGCGCAAGCGGTATCATCATCGACATCACCGAGCTGCGCGAGGACGGCGAGCGCCCCGTCGTCGGCAGCGAGGCGACACCGCTCGACTCCTTGAGCCGGGCCGCCGACTTGGCCATCGCCCTCAAGCGCACGCTCGGCGACGACGCGTCAGCCGAGATCCACGCCGCGGTCGACCGCCTGCTGATGTGCCTCGGGCGCGCCATCGCCCGGGAGAGCGGCCTGCACTGACCGGCCTCGCACGGCGGCCGCAGCCTCCGATCGCCCGGAGCGCGCCGCAATGCCGTCTCTCCGGGAACATGCGCCCGCCTGCCGCCTTGGCCTGTCACACGGACGGGCGGATCAGGAAGGTCGTCGCATGGGACAGGATGTCGATGCAGCACGCGAAGCGCTCGGATCGGTCCCGCCGGGACGGCCGGCCGGTCAGGCGAAGCAGGTCGATCCTGCGGCCGGAGGCAGCGGGCCGCACGCGCCGGGTCCCGTGGAGCCGGCATCCAACGACGCGCCGGAGAGCGGCGGCTACGACACCCGGCCACCGGCCGATCAGCCCGACAATCGGAAGGGCGGCTACGGCGCCGGTTGAGGCGACCTGGCGTCGCCCTAGGGTCCTTCTGCACCGGCCAGCGGGTCGCCGTGAGATCGGCCCAAGACCAGTGGAAGATCTATCTCTGCGCCACAAGAATGGAGAGCCTCGGCGAGCGCGGCTATCGTCTCCCGCAGACCGGCTTTGCTCTTAAAGGAACGTATCGGCCGTCCGTCGAATTGGTCTTTGTGAAACCGTCGACGGAGTCCATCATGCGTATACCCCTCGCCCTCGTCCTCGCGACCCTGCTCGGATCGAGCGCCGTCGCCCAGACCACGGTCACGGGGACGCCCGCCGCGCCCGACGCCAAGACGAGCCAGCAATCCGGCGGCCAGGAGAGCGTGACGCGGCCGAACACCGACAAGATGACGCCCGGCGGGACCGGCACCGCCGGCACCGTCAAGCTGGAGAAGGGCGCCAACAGCTTCACCGAGGGCGAGGCGCGCTCGCGGCTCGCGAAGGCCGGCTACACCGACGCGAAGGACCTCAAGAAGGATGCCGACGGCATCTGGCGCGGCACCGCCACGCATGGCGGCCAGTCGGTGCAGGTCGGCCTCGATTTCAAGGGCAACGTGTCGGCGCAGTGAGCCCCTCGGAACCCGGCAGGAGATTGATCATGGCCCAACAGACCATCACGGCTCTCTACGATCGCTATGAGGACGCCAGCGCCGCCGTCGGCGAACTCGAAAGCGTCGGCATCCCGCACAGCGATGTCAGTCTTGTCAGCAACAACGAGGGAGATCGCCATGCCGGCCGCCTCACCGGCGGCGCGCACGGAACCGCCGAGACGGCCGACAGGGCCAAGGACGGTACCGGCGCTGGCGCGACCCTCGGCACCGTCGTGGGCGGCGCCGCCGGCCTTCTCGCCGGCCTCGGCCTGATCGCAATCCCCGGGGTCGGGCCGGTAGTGGCCGCCGGCTGGCTCGTCGCCACCCTGACGGGCGCCGGGATCGGTGCGGCGGCGGGCGGCCTTGCCGGCGCGCTCACCGGCGCCGGCGTGAGCGAGACGGATGCGCATGCCTACGGCGAAGGCGTACGGCGGGGCGGGACCCTGGTCACCGTCCGGATTGCCGAGGCCCGGGCAGTCCCGGCATCGGCCGTGACCGAGATCCTGGAGCGGCACGGCCCGGTCGATCTCGGCGAGAAGGCGAGCGCGTGGCGCGCGGAGGGCTGGACGGCACCGAACCCCGGCACCGGCGCCACCGGCTCGGCTGCGAACCAGGGCCGGGTCCGGGCCTATCCCGCAACTACGGACCTCTGACCGCCGTGCGCTGCCGCGCGCCGGGTCCGATCCCGGCGCGCGGCAGCCCGGCCCGGAGCCGCCCTCGATCGCGTTGCGGCATAGGACACGACGGCAACCTGGAACCAGGGGATCCCATCCCCTCATCCTGAGGTGCGGGGTGAGCCGCCTCGAAGGAGCCCCCCGGCCGGCCCCGCGATCCCTGAAGCCCCCTTCGACGCCCGCTGACGCGGTCACCCCGGGATGAGGCGAAGAGGTTGGACGGCCGCTCCCGAAGGGTTTGCTGCCGGGTGCAACGCGATCGGTCCAGAAGATGGGCGTCGCCGGCCGAGACAGCGACGACGTACTCCCTCTCCCGTGCGGGAGAGGGTTGGTGTGCGGGACGCGACGCTTCAGATCCAACGCTCCCTTGCGACGTGACCCGGATTGCACCCCGTCCGGACAGACCTGATCCCTCACCCGGCTCTCTGCGAGATCTCTCCCGCACGGGAGCGGGGAGCCGCGCCCCGTCCGGCCCGGGCAGGTTCATTGACCCCGGTCGCGAGCCCGATACCGGCCGTCGCTGCAGTGACGAAACGACGATGGGACGACGTCAGACATTCTGCCCCGAACGCAGACCCACCTGGCGCGCAGCATAACGCGCAAAATTGCACCATATTCGCAAGTTCTTCCTTCAAAATTTACCTCATCTAAACCTTTGCCCGCCTCAAACAACAAGAAGACGCAACGTGGATCGAAAGAGATCTTATGAACGAGACGCCCGATGAGACGACCGACACCTTAGCCGTTATCACTGCCGAGCTTGTTGCCGCCTATGTGTCGAACAATCCCGTGCCGGCTGCCGAGCTGCCGGCCCTGATCACGCGCGTGCACGGCGCGATCGCCGGCCTCGTCTCCGGCACCCTGACCGCCGACGCCGGCGCGGCCGTGCAGGCCGATGTCGAGAAGCCGAGCGCCGCCCAGATCCGCAAGTCGGTCCGCCCCGATGGGATCGTCAGCTTCATCGACGGCAAGACCTACAAGACGCTCAAGCGTCACCTGACCAGCCACGGCCTCGATCCGCGCAGCTACCGCGACCGCTACGGCCTGCCGGCCGACTACCCGATGGTCGCCCCGAGCTACGCCGAGCAGCGCTCCGCCCTGGCCAAGGCGATCGGCCTCGGACAGCCCGGCGCCATGGCCGAGCGCGAACGCAAGGGCCGCCGGACCGCCTGAACGACCTCGCTGACGCGTCACCGGCGCGGGTCTTGAAGCACCTGCGCCGGCTCCGCCCCAGAACGGCGCGCCGGATGCGCCACGCGGAACGGCCCGGCTCCTATGCTACGGCCGTTCCGGTCCCGGCGGCCTCGCCGCCTCGAACGCGCCCGTCCGGCCCCGCGCGTAGCCGTGCGAGATCAGCTGCCCCTGCCGGGCGATGCACCGCTCCGCCTCGGCGAGATCCACGAGCGCGTCCGCGACGGCCGTCACCAGGGCGTGCCACGCATCGCCCCGGGCGGCCCGATGATAGGCCAGGGCGATCATTTCGGCCTCCCTGAGACGAATCTCCACAGGCGCCTCATCAGGATCTGCGTGCATCGCGGCTCGAATCCGAATAGAACATTTCATGAACAAAGCGCATCGGTCGGGTCGGTTCAACCGCCGCGGCGCCGGGTTCTCGGATCGCTGTGGAGCGCTGTGGATTGGTCGAGGAAACGTCAATGCCGATGCGGCTTTACCGCTTCCACTGCACGGACGGCCACGAGCTGGTGACCGACCTGAGGGGCTGCCGGTTGCCGAACGCGGCGGGGATGCGGGTCCATGCCGAGCGCGTGGCGCTCGCCCTCATGGAGCGGGTGGTCGAGCGGTTCGACTGGTCGGCCTGGCAGGTCGAGGTCTACGACGCGCGGGGTCGCCGCGTCTGGATCAGGGCTTTCCCCGACGTGAACGTCGACGCGCGGGCCGCGTAACGGAGAGACCGCCGGCTCGGGGTTGGGCCGGCGCGCCGAGGAGGTAAGGAGACAGCATGGCGTTCAAGCCGAAATCCGCCGCGGAAACGAAGGCGAAGGATCTGGGCCTCGCGCTCGCCCGGATCGCCGAGGGCGAAGGCCTGCCGGCGAGCATCGGGGTCGATCAGCTGCGGCGCGCGAGCCCGCGGCTGACGCCGCTCGCGGTCGGCCAGATGGTGCGCAAGGAGCGGGACACCGTCGCGGCGACGCTGGCCGAGCGTGGCTTGGCGCTCGTGGATTATTCCGACCAGGGGCCGGGCCGCGGGATGGCGTTCACCATCGACGCGGCGGAATGACCGGCACGCTCAGGCGGCCGCCGGGCGATGGCGCAGCAGGCGGCCGGCGAGGCGGAACGGCAGGAGCGGCAGCTTGAACAGCGCCGTGACCACCAGCACCGCGATGACCGTGAGGAGCGCGAGGACAGAGTTCAGCATGCGGTCGTTCTCCCAGGACTGGGCAGCCCCGCGGGGCTGGTGACGCCACGAGGCGCCCGGAACACGGCGAGACTATGAACGGGGCCGGGTTTATTCGGTCGCAGGTCCCCGACGGAGCGGGACGCGGAAACGATGGCCGGCGCGACCTGTTACCCAGGGAGCGGGTCCCTGCGATCCCGGACGCCCGAGCGGCGCCCACAGCGGACACGCGCGAGAGGACACGCGACATGCGCACGCGCATCGCCGGCGGCTGGGCCGGCTTGGCCCTCATGGCAGCACTGCTGGCGGCCGGGCCGGCCCGCGCGGAGGTGCAGGTGCGCTACGCGGCACCCGAGCGCTTCACCGACGCCGAGAACCGCTTCGCCTCCGGGCAGCCGCTCCGGGTCACCCTGGCCGAACTGACCCGGATCTTCCAGGATCTCGGCGCCGCCCGGCTCCGGCCGGGAGAGCGCCTCGACATCACCGTCCTCGATATCGACCTCGCCGGTTTCGACCGTCCGGGCTTCTCGACGCCGACGGGCGTCCGGGTCGTGACCGACGCCACGCCGCCGCGGATCCGCCTCGCCTACGCCCTGCGCCGCGGCGGCCGCATCGTGGCGCAGGGCGAGGACACGGTCACCGACATCAACTTCCTGCTGACGTCGAACCCACGTTTCTCGACTGGCGGCCTGTATTACGAGCGTCAGATCCTGCGTGACTGGTTCGCCCGCCGCTTCCCGGAGACGGCTAACCGCGGGTAGGCCACCCGCGGGGAACCGGGCCGGCCACCGCTCCTTACTCCTGAGCGACGCGGCGTGATCAGGAGCCCTTCGATGAGCGAGTCCGACCCGAGACCGGCCCGCGACGTGCTGGCCGAGGACCCGGCGGGTGCCCGCCCCTACCCGCCGGAGCCGGTGGCGAAGCGGCCGCAGGGGCCCCGCTCCCCGGGCCAGTCCGAGCCCGGCGACATGGGTGCCTTCGACAACAAGGCTTACGCGGAGCCCCAGCACGAGAGCCCGGCGGGCAACGGTGGGACGGGCTATCGCGGTGCCTGAGCGAAGTCCGGGCCGGCCGCGCGCCGGCCCGGGGCGGCTCACCGCCCGCTCGGGGCCGCGGTGCTCCCGGTGACGGCGTTGCCGCCGCTGTCGCCGCCGATGGCGCCCCGGGTGACGTTGTTGAACCGGCTGCCGCCCAGCATCCGGGCGCCGCGCCGCATCCGGTGGCGCCGGGCGCGGACGGTCGTCAGCAGGCCGTCCGAGGCGGCGACTGACGGGGACGGTCCGGCCGGTGTCGCCGAGGCAGGGCCAGTCAGGGAGGCCGCCGCGAATCCGGCCAGCAGGCCGGCAGAAGAGCGCTGCACGCAAGGGGACTGCAGGCATGGGAAGCGTCACGCCTTCGGCCGGGAGGTTCACCGCCAACCGAAGTCCCGCGCCCCGCGGCCTCCCGGAACACCGCCTGCCAGCCTGGGTTCACCGGGCATCGGCAACCAAGACGGAGGCGGCGATGTCGGCACCCGGCAGCCTGAAAGAGGTCTATCTCGATGAGATGCAGGATCTCTGGTCGGCCAATGACCAGATGGTCAAGGCCGTGCAGCAGCTCAGCGGGCAGGTCAGCGACGCGAAGCTGAAGCAGATGCTGGAGCATTCGGTCGGCGGCATCCAGAAGCACACGGAGGTGCTGAAGAGCCTGATCCAGGCCAACGGTGGCGAGACCAAGCCCGAGCATTGCAAGGGCATGGAGGGTCTGGTGGCCGAGGCGCTGAAGCACGGGATCAAGGAAGCGCCGAGCGACGGCAAGCTGCGCGACGTCGCGATCATCGCGCAGTATCAGCGCATGTCGCATTACGGGCTGGCCGGCTTCGGCTCGGCCGCCGCCTACGCCAAGGCCCTCGGCCGGACCGAGGACGCGTCCAAGCTGAAGCAGGCGGTGGACGAGATCTACAAGGGCGACGCGGTCGCGAGCCAGCTCGCCGAGGCTGTGGAGCGCGCCGCGGCGTAAGCCCGCGCGCGCGCGCAGGGGCGGCCCTACCAAGGGTTGCGGCCATGTAGTAGCGTCGCGGCCGGGCGGTTTCGGCAACCGGCCCGGCCAATGCTCCATGCCGTCGTGGGATCGCCGCCATCTCTCTCAGTCCCGCGCTCGACCGTGCTGTTGTCCCGGGGTTCGTTCAGGGCATGAACGGGGCGTGGCCCCTTCCGGCGGGCTGCGGCGAACTCGGCGATCTCGTCCGGAACTTCGACTGGGCGCAGACGCCCCTGGGCCCGATCACAGGCTGGCCGCAATGCCTGATCTTCGCGGTCAGCACCGTGCTGCTCTCACCGGTGCCGATCGTCCTGCTGTGGGGCGAGGACGGCATCATGATCTACAACGATGCCTATTCGGGCTTCGCCGGCGGCCGGCACCCGCAGCTCCTCGGCTCGAAGGTGCGCGAGGGCTGGCCGGAGGTCGCCGATTTCAACGACAACGTCATGCGCGTGGGGCTCGCCGGCGGCACGCTGTCCTACCGGGATCAGGAACTCACCCTGCACCGCTACGGGCGGCCCGAGCAGGTCTGGATGAACCTCGACTACTCGCCGGTCTTCGACGCGAGCGGGCAGCCCGCCGGCGTCATCGCCATCGTGGTCGAGAGCACCGAGCGCGTCCTAACCGAGCGGCGCCTGCGCGCGAGCGAGGCGCTGTTCCGCACCCTGACCGAGGGGATCCCGCAGCTCATCTGGCGGGCCGCCATCGACGGGACGTGCATCTGGTCGAGCCCGCAATGGCAGGCCTATACCGGCCAGACCGACGTCACGAGCCTGGGCTGGGGCTGGCTGGACGCGGTCCATCCCGACGATTGGGCAACCGCCCAGGCGGCCTGGCGCAACGCGGCGGAGACGGGCCATCTCTCGTACGAGCACCGGCTCTGCAACGCCCCCGAGCACCGCCATTGCTGGTTCCAGACGCGCGCGACGGCGGTCCGCGACGCCGAGGGCCGGATCGTCGAGTGGCTCGGCACCTCGACCGACATCGACGACCTGCGCCAGCTCCAGGAGCGGCAGCAGGTCATGGTCGCCGAGCTGCAGCACCGGACCCGCAACCTGCTGGGGGTCGTGCGCTCCATCGCCAAGCAGACCATGGCGCAGACCGGGCCGGGCGAGACGTTCCGGGAGCGGTTCAACGATCGCCTCTCGGCGCTCTCCCGCGTGCAGGGCCTCCTGTCGCGCTCGGACCAGGAGCCGATCACGCTCCGGGCGCTGATCGAGACCGAACTGGCGGCCCTCGACGCGCCGACCATGCAGGGCCGGATCCGGCTTGCGGGGCCGATGGTGCGCCTGCGCAAGGCGACGGTGCAGACCTTCGCGCTGGCCCTGCACGAGCTCGCCACCAACGCCCTGAAATATGGTGCGTTCACCACCCCCATGGGCGCCTCAGCGTGACCTGGCGGACCTTTCCGTCGGAGGACGGGCGCCGGCTGCTGGTCGAGTGGGTCGAAGAAGGCCTCGTCCGCGAGCGGGAGATCCAGAGCCCGGTGACGCGGGGCGGCTACGGACGCGAACTCATCGAGCGGGCGCTGCCCTATGCGCTCAAGGCCAAGACCCGCTACGAATTGGGCGAGACGGCGCTTCACTGCGCGATTGACCTTCCCCTCCCCGCGGGAGAAGCCATCGGGAGCCAAGCATGACCCTGTCCAACCAGGCGCTCACCGGCCGGCGGGTCCTGCTGGTCGAGGATGACTACTTCATCGCCGTCGACCTCAAGAGCTGGTTCGAGGAGGGCGGCGCCCAGGTCCTCGGCCCGGTGCCCAGCGTGAACGAGGCGCTGGCCCTGATCGCCAGCACCGCCGAGATCGACGCCGCCGTGCTCGACATCAACCTGCAGGACGAGCTCGTCTACCCCGTGGCCGATGCCCTGCACGCGCGGGGCGTGCCGTTCCTGTTCGCGACGGGCTACGATCCGGCCGCCGTGCCGCCGCCCCACGGGGCCGTGGCCCTCTGCCAGAAGCCGATCGACCCGCAGATCGTCGCCCGGACCCTGTTCGGCTGACCCGCCGGGCAAGCCGGGCGGACAAGCGGCCGGGGAACTTCCGGCCGCGGCGGCGGATAGACCTGCAGCGGCCATCGATGGTCCCAGCCTGCGGGTGTCTTGCTTGCCCAGATCGGCAGATCCTTGAGCGCGTCTCTCGCCTTCGCGCGGCGCCTCGCGTCCGGAACGCCGATCCCCGACCCCGTCGCCGTCGTCGTGGCCCATGCCGACGACGAGACGCTCTGGGCGGGGACCGCCCTCCTCCGCCTGTCCGGGCTGATCCTGATCCACCTCACCGACAGCGCGCCCGCCGACATGGCGGATGCCGCGCGGCTGGGCTTCGCGACCCGCTCGGATTACGCCCGCGCCCGGTCGGACGAGCTCGACGCGGCGCTGGCGGTGCTGGACGCCCGGCCCCGTCGCATCGCCTACGGCCTCCCCGATCAGGAGGCCGTCGCCCACCTGCCGGATCTCGTCGCGCGGCTGGCGCACGACCTGACGGACGTCGCGGCGGTCCTGACGCATCCGTATGAGGGCGGCCACCCCGATCACGACACCGCCGCGCTCGCCGTGCGGAAGGCGGCCGCGCGGATCGGCGACCGGACCGGCCGGGCACCGGCCCTGGCGGAGTTCGCCTGCTATCACCGGCACGCGGGCACGCGCCGCTTCGGCCATTTCTGGCCCGACGCGGGCTGCCCCGAACAGGTCAGGCCCCTCGAAGCGGCCGAGCGCGCGCGCGTGGCGCAGGCGATCGCGGCCCATCGCAGCCAGGCCGCGGTGATCGACGGCTGGTGCCCGCAGGCCGAGCGCTGGCGGCCCGCACCGGCCTACGATTTCACCGCGCCGCCGCCGCCCGGCGCGAGCCTCTACGACGGGTTCGGCTGGTCGATCACCGCCGCGCGCTGGCGCGGCTTGGCGGAGGCCGTCGCGGCGTGAGCCTGACCGTCGTGAGCGTGGCCTACCCGTTCGCACCGGTCACCGCCGATCCGGCGGGAGGCGCCGAGCAGGTGCTGGCGCAGCTCGACCGGGCGCTGGTGCGGGCCGGCCACCGCGCGCGGGTGATTGCCGCCGCGGGCTCCTGCACGGCGGGAACGCTGACGCCACTGCCGGCGCCGGCGGGCGAGATCACCGAGGCGCATCGCACCGCCGTCTACGAGCGCCTGCACGCGCTGCTGGCCGGGATCGTCCGCACGCACGCGGCCGACCTCATCCACCTGCACGGCCTGGACTTCGACCGGTACTTGCCGCCCCCGGGCGTGCCGGTGCTCGCGACCCTGCACCTGCCGATCGACTGGTACGATCCCGGCGCCCTCCGGCCGGGCCGCCCGGGCACATGGCTCAATCCGGTCTCCCCCGACCAGGCGCGGCGCGCCCCGCCCGACGTCGCGCTGCTGCCGCCGATCCCCAACGGGGTCGACACCGAGGCCTACCGGCCCGGCCCGGCCAAGGAAGCCTACGCGCTGGTGCTCGGCCGCGTCGCCCCCGAGAAGGGCTTCCACGATGCCCTCGACGCCGCCCGGATGGCGGGGGCGCCCCTGATCGCCGCGGGCCGCGTCTTCCCCTACGCGGCCCACCGCCGCTACTTCGAGACCGCGATCGCGCCGCGGCTCGACACCCTGCGCCGCTGGGTCGGCCCGGTGGAGGGCGCGGAGAAGCGCCGGCTGCTCGCGCAGGCGCGCTGCGTCCTGATCCCCTCGACGGCGCCGGAGACGTCCTCGCTGGTGGCCATGGAGGCGCTGGCGAGCGGTACGCCGGTGATCGCCTTCCGGGCCGGTGCCCTGCCGGAGATCGTGACGCACGGCACCACCGGGCTGATCGTCGACACCGTGGCGCAGATGGCCGAGGCGATCAGGACGGTCGGCGCCATCGACCCGGCCGCCTGCCGGCAGGCGGCCTGCGTGCGCTTCGCGCTCCGCCACACCACCGACGCCTATCTCGACCTGTACGCGAGGCTCGCCGCATGACCGATCCGGAGATCCTCGAAGCCTGCGCCCGGAGCGAGATCTCGCCCCAGATCGCCCTGTCCCGCCTGGTGCTGGCCGGCCGGACGGTCGACGTCGCGCGGCTCGAACGCGCCGCTGCTGAGCGGCCGGACGCGCCGCCGCTGGCCGCCCTGGCCCACCTGGCGGAGCGCCACCGCGGCCGCCTCGACGCCCTCGGCCGGCTGGCGCGATCGGGGCTGTGGCCGGAGGGGGCGGATGTCCGGGCAGCGACGGCGGCTCTGTTCGACCGCCTGGCCGACGAGGCCCCCGAGGCCGGCGTCGCCTTCTACACGTTCGGCGACCCGGACGACCTCGCCGCCGCCACCGACGAGCTGATGGCGGTGATCCGCGCCTGGGCGCCGCCGGCGGGACGCCGGGTGGTGGATTTCGGCTGCGGCATCGGCCGGGTGGCGGCCGCGCTCGCCGGCGAGGCCGAACGCGTGCTGGGCCTCGACCTCTCCGCCGGCATGGTCGCCGAGGCCCGCCGCCGGGCCGGCGAACGCGGCAACTTGGCTTTCGCGCAGAATGCCGACGGCCTCTGCCCGGTGGCGGACGGCGCCGTGGATCTCCTGATCGCGGTCGACAGCCTGCCCTACGTGGTCCAGGCGAACGGTCTCGACGCCTTCCTGGCGGAAGCCGCGCGGGTGCTGGCCCCTGGCGGCGACCTGCTGGTGTTCAACTGGTCCTACCGGTCCGACCCCGAGCGGGATTGCGCCGAGGCCCAGGCGCTTGCGGCCGCCCACGGCTTCGCGATGCTGCGGGCGGGCGAGCGCCCGTTCAGGATCTGGGACGGCACGGGATTCCACCTGAGGCGGCGCGCATGACCCGGCAGGAGCATTGGTCCCTGTGGCGGCGCGACCCGCGCGCCACGCCCTTCCAGTCCCCGGCCTGGCTGGAGGCGTGGTGGACGCATCTCGGCGGCGGCGAGCGCCTGGACGCGGCGGTGCGCGACCCGGCCGGCGATCTCGTGGCGGCCCTGCCGCTGTTCGTCTGGCACGATGCCGGCGTGCGCCGGCTCGTGCCGGTCGGGGCCGGACACAGCGATTATTGCGACGCCCTGGTCGCGCCCGGCGCCCCGATGGACAAGGTGTGGTCCGCCATCCTGGCGACGGCGGACCGGTGGGACGAGCTCCTGCTGCCGGACCTGCGCGCCGATTCCCCGCTCCTCGGACCCGTGCCCGGGGGCTGGCAGGCTCACGACACCGAGGCGGAGATCTGTCCGGTCCTGACGCTGCCCCGTGAGGGTTCGCCGCTCGCCGCCCTCACCGGCACGCAGCGCCGCAAGGTCGTGCATGACCGGCATCGGGCCGGGCGCCTCGGCGGCGTCACCGAGGCGCTCGCCACGCCCGCCGAGATCGGCCCGGCGCTGGACGCGCTGTTCGCCCTGCACGCGGCGCGCTGGGCCCGGGAGGGCCAGCCCGGGGTACTGGCGGATCCTCGGATCCAGGCCTTCCACCGGAGCGCGGCCCCGGCGCTGGCCGAGGCCGGCCTGCTCCGGATATCCCTGGTCCGCCGCGAGGCGGCGATCGTGGCCGTGCTGTACGGCCTCGCCGACCCGCGCGCCGGCTATTCCTACATCAACGCCGTCGACATGAGCGTCCCGGGGCAGAGCTTCGGCACACTTGCCTTCGCCTGCCTGATCGAGGCGGCTGCGGCGGGGGGGCCGCGGAGTTCCACTTCCTGCGGGGCGAGGAGCCGTACAAGTACCGCTGGGGCGCCGAACCGCGCCGGACCGTCCGCCGCACCATGCGGCGGGCCGGCTAGAACCCTGTGGGCGATTCAAGGATCGCCCACAGGGCGCCACCGGTCGAAACCCGACGCTCGGCACCCGCGGCGGGGGCCGCTTGCGGCGCGGACCGGACCAGCCCGTTACGTCGCTGGACGCTCCGCGGGCCTGTCCGCGCGGACAGGCCCTGCTCTCCGCAGCAGGGCCGCTTTGTCCCGCGCCTGACGGGCTTCCCGGAGGGCAACGTACAGCTTTTCGATGAGGACATGACCGTCCCAATCGTCAGCGATGCGGATGACGGTGTCGCCGTGCTCAACCTCGAAGAGGCACGGCGCCGGAGGTTCGACCGTCTGGTCGCCGGTCGAGGGGATGGACGCTGATCGCTGGGCGGGCATTGTGGTCTCTCGTCGGTGGTGGACGCGCCGCCCCCGGAGACCTGCCTGGATAGGAAAGCGCCGCCGGAATGCGGCGGCTTGGTATGATCGTTGGTCGTGATCGAACGCAGCCGCCCTATGGTGCGGGCGGACGATAGCTCACGGCGTTGCTGGCGCGACAGATCATGGGGCTGCTTAGGCCAGCCTCCCGGCGACCGTCAACGAGACACAGACCGGGTCCGCCTTTCACGCCCTGTGAATGCGCAGGAGGTTTCAAGCGTCAGGCTCGGTCGACGGGCTCGTCGATGAGGCCGCCTTCCCCGGCGCCGAGCCGGCGAGCGCCCCGGGGCGGAGAGCGCCCTCGAGATCCCGTTCCAGCAGGCCGGCCACGACGGCCTCGATGTGGTGGGCGATGTCGGCGGCACCGCTCATCTCGCCGAAGCTGCCCCGGGTCATCGGGCCGAAGGCGTAGAGGCCCGGCTGGGGCGCGCCCGCCGCGCCGAGCACGCGGCTGCGACGGTCGACGGCGAGCCCGAGCCCGACCGCGTCGAGGCGCGCGGTGCCGTCGGCGAGCAGGGCCGCCACCAGCGGGTTGCGCGAGACGTCGCGCTCCGGCCCGGTGCAGAGCACCACCGCGTCGAACCGGCGGCGCTCCGTCGCGTCGCCCGCCCGCAATTCAGCCTCCAGGCGGCCATCCGCGGCCAGCGCCAAGCCGATCACCGACGCCCGCCGGACGGAGAGCTGCCCCTCCGCCCGGGCCTGCGCGAGGCCGGCCGCGATCTGCGGCGCGATGCGGAACCGGTGCACCTCCCAGAACGGCAGCAGGCGGCGCACGATCCGCCGCTGCTCTGCGGCCGGCAGGGCATTCCAGACATCGGGCAGAACCTTACGGAACGAGTCGAGCACCGGTTGCCAGCCCAGGGCGGGATCGACGGCCGCGACCTGCCGCCGAAGCAGGCGCAGCAGATCCAGAGCGGTCCGCGGCCGATCCGGCCCCAGCACGTCGAGACTCGTCAGGAAGACTCCGTGCGCCCTGGGCAGGAGGCCGCGGCGCGACACCGCGGTGATCGCCCCGCGATGGCCGCTCGCCCGGAGGCTCGTCACCACGTCGGCCATGGTGAGCCCGGTGCCGACGACCAGGACGGAGGCCCCGGGCTCGATGGCGGCCAGGGCGTCGACCGCCCAGGGATCCGGGACGAAGCGGCGGGACGCGGCGACGCCCGGAGCGAGACGACAGGGCAGAGCCGGCACCGCGTGGCCGAAGCACAGGGCGACGCGATCCGCCGCGATCCGCTCACCCGTGTCCGTATCCACCATCCAGGCGCCGTTCTGCCGCCGCACCGCGGTGGCCGCCATCCGCAGATGGCGCAGGCGCACCCGGTCGCCGGCCGCCGCGCCTGTCCGGGCAAGCAGGTCCCCGACATAGGCACCGTAGGCAGCGCGCGGCAGGTAGCGCGCCGCCTCGTCCTCCGGCAGGAGGCCCTGCGCGCGAAACCACGCGGTCGCGGCCCCGGACTCGGCGGCGGCGACGTCCATGCGGTCGCTCGGCACGTTGATGCGATGGTTCCGGTCCGCCGTGCCGTAGGCCACGCCGCGCCCGAGTTCCGCCCGGGGCTCCAGCACGACGATGTCGAGGGGACCGGCAGCGGCCCGCATCGCATGAATGGCGAGCGCCGCTCCGGTGAAGCCGCCGCCGACGATCACGAGCCGCAGGGCATCCGGAGCGGGCGGCGCGGCGTGCACGCTCACGAAGCGTCTCCGGGAACATCCACAGGTCGGTCGAGAAGGCGCCGCGTCGCGATCATCGTGTCGCGCGTGAGCCGAAGCCGCGCCGATGACAAGACCGCCGCGCGAACGGCCGTGCCGTTTCACACGTGATCGTGGAGCGCGGGCCGGCGGCGCGGCCTTCGCACCCGACCGGCTCGGCATTCGGGAACGCTGATGTGGGCCGGAGCGGCGGACCCGGTCGGGCGGTTGCGCGGTTAGCGGCTCGGGGCGTGCAAGCCACCATCCGTCACGTCGAGAGGGAATACCGTGGAGCCAGCGAAGCGTCGGGAGTGGCGCGATCTCAAGCCGATCGTGATCGGCCTCGTGGTGGTGGGACTTGTCTTCGCGGGCGGGATCGCGGGGTACTGGACCCGCAGACGGGGAGCCAGCAGCACACCGCCTCGCAGCAGAGTTCCGGGTCGGCCCTGTCGCCGCCGAATCCCGCTCCGGCTGCAGCCCCCGCACGCTGAGCGTCCCGAACGACGGCGGCCTGCGGAAGCCCGCAGCTTCCGCAGGCGCCCCAGGCCCGCTCCCGATGCCGATCGAGGCGGGGTCTCCGGGCCGCGCCTGCCCCCCGCAGAACGGTGAATGTCGGGCATTTCGGCAGCATTGCCCCGCGACGATGGAGCCTCTTTGCGCCGTCTGACGGTCGGTGTCCCGATCTTCCGGCGGCGGTCAGCCGAACAGTTCGCGGGTCGCGCGGGCGTAAGTACTCATCCCACGCCACGATCGCACGCATCATTTGATGTGAAAGCTACCCCATGGGCCGATAGTATAATAAATATTCAATTTTATAACGTATGAGAGTTTTGTGTCTGAAAACAGGAAGAGCAAGGCGATCCGAGCCGGCCTGAAAACGGGACAGATCTATTTTGGCGATCCGAAGGAACGCTGCGGCTGCCTGATCTGGAACCTCAACAAGGGCGGGGCCCTGATCGAGGTGGCGTCAGATGGCCCCATCCCACGGAAATTGCGACTGATCTCGGCGGCTCTGGAAGTGGACAAGCTGTGCCACGTCGTCTCGCACGACGGCCGTAAGATCAGCCTGAAGTTCGCGCCCTGACGTTCGCGCTGAGTGATCGTACCCTCCGGAAGGATGCTGTGGCCCGCACCGAGCCGCGCGAGCGGAGGATCGGGCACCGGATAGGCGATGAGCGGCCCGCGTTGCATGATCGGAGGAACTGCAGCACTGGGTGAAAGCGCAGATTTATCAATCAGCGCAGTTCCAAAACTCGATACATAGCCCGCCGAGACACATTTGGCGGGACCCGGCCTATGGAAAACAGCGTCGCGGAAAGCGAGTGGCTTCCTGATGAGGTGCAGGAGGCCAACGGCGTCGCCTTCCTCCTTGCGAGTGCGGCTTACCTCACGCTCTCCGACGCTTACCTGAGGCTTGAGGGCTCCAAGGGCCTCAAGCTGATGGATGAGATCGAGCGGAGTCTCACGGAAGCGCTTCGGCGCTTCGTGACCGAGACGCCTCACGGGGTCGCGCGTCCCGACATCATCCTGATCGCAGCGCGCAAGCTGCGCGCCCTCTTGGAAGCCGGGCGCGAGGTGCCGGCGGGCGCATGCACGCTCCAATAGAGCCGGAAAGCCCGGGCCCCTCGGCGATCCTGAAGGGGCGTACGCGCCGTTCGGCCGGGGAGGCGCGGAGCGCGCGAACGACGCCACGGACGCAACAATCGACGCCATCAGCCGGATACCGGGCTTAACCATAAGCCGGTCCCGACGCGGCCGGTCGCCGGCCACAAGATCGGAAGGGTACACGATGACCAAGCCAGCCACGATGACCAGCCGGTTCGCCGACGCCGTCGTGACGGCCGCCATGGCCTTCAGCCTGATCGTGCACGCGCAGTTCCTGATCCTGCCGCCGCACGTCGTCTGAGCTCGGTCCATCCTGCGACCGCCGCGCATCGGGCGGTTCCAGCATCGCGGCCTCTGCACCGCCGAATCATCAGCGCCGCCCAGATCGATCGCGCCGCGCGCAACCAGCCATGTGCCTGAAGCACGGCAGGCCGATCAAACCCGACGACGCACGCTTCCGTGATTTGTACGCGGTTGCATACAAAACTAGCGGTTGAGCCTTGCGAACTGACCTGGGGTTCCGGGCATGGATGACACGGCACAAGCCCTCTCGCAGATTGCCGATGCACTTGGCATCTCGATCGAGACCCTCCGGGTCGCGAGACAGCTCAACGACGCGAAGGGCTTGAGCCTGTCAGAGAATGCCGAGTTGATCCGGGCGTTCGAGCAGATCGAGGACGTGGCGGTCCGACGTCGCGTTATCAGCTACGTGCAGGGTGAGGCCAACCGCGCCAGAGTTCGCGCCGTGGGTCGGACGCTCAGAGGGCCGGCCGCACCTGAGTGACCGAGGCCGCACTCCGTTGTGGTGAGGTCCGCGACCGTGTTTCGTGCAATCCGGACTTCTCGTCCGACCCGCGACAACCTCAGCCCGCCCAGCAAACTGCTGTGGCGGGCTTTCGTCTGCTGCTGAGCCTCGCGTGCAGGCGGAGCCGCCTAGCCCTTCTTCTTGTAGGCCTGGATCGCGTTCTGGCAGCCCGGCGAGAGCTTGGACATGTTCTTGTCGAAGCAGGCCTGCGTCTCTGGACTATCCGCAGGTGGCATGTCGCCACAGAAGGTCGTGAAATCGCCGCTGCATTGCTGCTGCAGCGCGGCTTTGTCCTCTGTCCTCATAGGCGCAGCCAGTGCGATGCCCGTCATGGCTATCGTCAGCGCCAATCCCACTCCGAAACGTAGCATTGTTTCCTCCCGTAGCTGACCCGGTTCGGATCAGCCGCAGGAACGAAGCCGTGCGCTTTTGGGTTGCGGGGCTCGGCGCTCTTCTGTGTCGGGAACACCGCCGGCCTCATCAACGGCACGCAGCAGATCGCCAGAGGCGCCAGCGATCCCGACCGCGTTCCAGCTCAACCGTTGGGGCACGCGCGATGATTCCGGCGCCCGCGCGATCCTCGTCCGGCGATAGGCCAACGCGATGAGAGCGGCCGCTCAGCCGCGACGCGGCATTCGGTGCGCGCTGGAGAACAGCCCGATTGGCACGTGCGCGACCGTCAATCCCATCTCATCACGCACGACGAGCGTCCACGGGTTGTTGAGATCGGTGGTACCGAGATCGTCCGCCATTTCGCCGATGACGCCACGCGCGTCGGTCAGCGCTTGCTCCAGGTCGGCGGCCTCAACGCCTTCGTCGTCCCGGATCGTCTCCTGACCGTTGTCGACGTCGAAATAGAACCGTCTGAGCATTCTTGCCCCCGAACAGCGCTCTTCCCTGGCGCTAACGTAGGTCAACCTGTGCGAAATCGCATAGGGATAGGAACGGAAATCGAGCTACGAGCGTCCCTAAGTCGCGATCGCATGGATTGCAGTTCGTCTTTAGGCTCTGGAGGCGCCATTATGGCGGTCATTGCTAAAGGAGAAGGGCAAGTTGATTACGGCCTTTCGAATAGGCTCAAGAGACGAGCGCATATCCGCGCCATGCTATTGCGAGCAAAAAATGAGTTTTCGAAGGATAAGGACGGGCGCGTGAGCGCGCGGCCGACGTCCGATTAGCCGCTCGACAGGGCGCTGCGGAGGTCCTTCCGGCGCGTTGATCGCGCTATTCGGAGACGGGCGAAGGCACCGCGCGCAGCTTGAATTTCCTGCTGCCGGCCATCCTGACGCTGAGCCGCCTCACGTATCGGATTGGCTCAAGAGCAGGTTGGCGCCTTGCGGCAGCCCGCCACACCCGCATGTGATCAAGCCCCTTGGATGACCTCGTGTATGCCGAATTCGGCGGTTGACGGCCATTGGGCGGCCCAAGGTCGCTGGGCGTTCTACGTGCCTCGCTTCTACTTCGATATCCACGATGGCGAGATCCAGCGTGACGCGTAAAGCCTGGAATGCCAGACTATCGAAGCCGCCCGTGAGCGGGTTATGGCAAGCTTGCCGGATATCGCGGAGCTGATCACCTCGAACGACGGCGACAACCATGCCGTTACGGTGATGGTCCGTGATGAGGAAGGCAGCCAGATCTACGCGGGGACGCTGACCTTCACGGGGCCCCGGCTGAACGGCAAGGCGTCTCGCTAGTCTCTGAACAGCCGACGGCGGTTTCCATCAGAGATCGGTTATGTCGCCCGCATGGAACCGGGCGAAACCAAGATCGAGATGCTGCGGCGGCATGTTCGCGAAGGTGCAGAGCACGTCGCGAAGCAGCGCGCTTGTCGCTCGTCTCAGAGCAGACGGATTGCCTGTCGAGGAGGCCACGGGCCTTCTGCTCACCTTCGAAGGCCTGCAGCGCCAACACGAGGCGCATCTTGCCGAGGCTGAACGGGCATAGCGCATCCCTACGGCCGCGGGGGCGATCGGTCGCTCCCCCGCCCCGCGAGCAGCTCGGGGCGGGTCCAAGTGGGCGACGCGTCCCGATGCGCGGGCGCCACCTTGCGCCCCACCGCGGTGTCGGCGGTGGTCACCGTGGCATCGGGCGCACCGCCTGCCGGGGGACACGCTCCCCCGCCTCGACCGCGCGGGGCGACCGCGAGCCGCCAAACCGGCCGCCGTTCCAGACCAGATAACCGAGTCCGACCGCCACGCCGGCGAGCGTCGCAACCAGGGCGACCTCGCTCGACAAGCCCCCCGCCACGGTGCGCCGCCTGCGCGTCCGAAGGGCGTTCGTCTTGGCGCGCACGAAAGCTCGTGTCGCCGCGGCGACCTCCTCGGGCCCGAGAAGGGTCTGGGCTGCCGGGACCAGCTCGTGAACGTGGCGGTGCAGGTGCTGATCCACGAGGAACGTGACATCCTCGAAGGTGTCGAGCCAGCCAGCCGAGTTTCTCCGCGAGTAGCGGGCGAGCTGCTGCAACTGGCGCCTGAACTCCGCGTGGCTGCGGTGCAGGTCTTCAATCAGCGCGCGTGTCTGGTTCTCGCGGTTCAGGGGACCGTAGAGGCTGGCGTCGAGGGCGATCGCATGCAGGTCCAGCTCAGCCATGAGATCGGACAGCATCTGCTCTCGGCCGCCGACCGCGCCGGGATCGTTGAGAGCGTAAGGGATCTCGCGGATCAGGCCACCGATGTTCTCGTGGTCGCGTTCGATGAGCTGCCAAATGTCCATGCACGTCTCCCTTGTCGATGGCGTCGCAACAGCTTCGAACCACCCACCCGCGCGGACCGTTCCTACCGGCCGCTGAAGAAATGGGCCGACGCGCAAGCCTCCACGGCCGTCCGCGGGTGCGGCCTCGGTGTCGCCCCCCGCCTGCGGATCATCGACCGCGCGGGCGCAGCGCAGCATCGGCGTGCAGGCTGGAAGCCGATGAGCGTGGGGGGAACGCGCTTGCGTCTGCGCAAGTTCTTGTCGGCATCAACGGGAGCACCAGCATGCACATCGTCGGACGCGCATCCATCGTCGCCGTCGTGGCCCTCATGAGTGTCGGAGCGGCCGAGGCCAAGGGCTGCATCAAGGGCGCGATCATCGGCGGCCTCGCTGGCCATTATCTGGCCGAGCGCGGCGTGGTCGGCGCGGTCGCCGGGTGCCTGACCGGACGGGCTCTGGCCAACCGTCAGGCGCGGCGCGAGATCGATTACGGGGCACGCGTTCAGCCGCGTGGAACCGGCTACGGCCCGCCTCAGGCCTACCCGCGCCGGGACTACTCTTACTAACCTGGCGGGCGAGGCCGCGCTCTTAGCCGGCACAACGCCCGGGTCGCGCCCGCGTGGGTGCCGCGGCCCAGCCTTGCCGTGCGCGGGCGCGGGCCTCATCCCGTCGTTGGATGCGCCCGCAGGGTATTGGTCCGCGGGCGAGCCTGTTTGCGCTCGCCTGTCGGGAACGCGAACGACCCGGGACCGGAAGGGGCCGGGTTTTGTGCCTTGACGAGACGCCCTCAAACGTTGTCAAAGTCGCCCCAGACGCACGGAAACCGCCAAATTCCTCAATGGTTTCCGTGCGCCTGCCGGTGTAGCACAGCGGTAGTGCAGCGGTTTTGTAAACCGAAGGTCGGGAGTTCGATCCTCTCCACCGGCACCAGTCCTAACAACAGCTTGGCGCCATTTCTCGCCTGCCGGATGCCAAGCGATTTCCGCCGGGGTGACAGCAGCCTCATGTCATGTCGGTTACAGCGGCCCGCACCGGATGCGCGAGCGGCGTTCATGAGAGGCAACAAGTCCGTCACGGCGATGACCCTGACGATGATTGCATAGGCCGCCCTGTCGGCGGCGGGACGAGTCGCTGACCTTCGACGCTCGCCCGCGACCTTGTCCCCAAAGGCAGACGGGCGGGCGTGGATTCAATTTCGAACACGCTACGGAAGTCCGAGAAGCGGATCGAGCGCTCGGACAGCGCTTTCGTGACCGAAGAAAAGGCCTTTGCGGAAGCCACACGGGCAATCGAGGTCGATATGAAGCCGAGCCGCGGCGGCCAGCCCTACCGTCTAGATTTTAACAGTTTTCGAGACTGCGCCATCTTAGGGATTCGGTGATTCGAGCCTCCTCTCAGCGGGAGATTCCCATGGGATCGCCTGTCTATCCAGTCTATCCGGATCTCAACACAAGCTCGGCGAGCAATGCAGCGGCCAACCATCCGGACCACCGTCGCGGTCAGTGCGTCGATGCCGCAGACCAGCTCGCCAGTCCGGTTCTGCTCGGCATCGCTGTCGCCGGCTCATCGGTGGCTTGCCTGCTCATCCGATTGGTGATCGGTTAAGAGCAACGGCGCATCTGCCAATGCGGGCCCTTTGTCGATCGGCGGCGCATGCGTCGCCTGATCAGCCGACCTCAGGACCTCATCTGCCGTCGCGCCGATAGAGGCTCGCTCCATGCGGCTCACCCTCGGTCATCTGGGCGATTGGGTCGCCGATCCCCGCGAACTCGCCGCACGACTCGGTGTGGGTACCGAGGACCTGAAGCGCTTGGAGCGCTACGGCTATGTCGACGCCCGGATCAAAGAGGACGCGGGCTGCACGCGGGTAACCGTTCGCCTGCTGAACAGCGGCTGGCGCGGCACCTTCGACCAGGGCGGCATGCTCATCAGCGAGGAGAAATGGTGACACCATCACGCCCCGCTCGCACGCCCCGCTTGCCGCTCAAGGCCGTGGCGGACCTGAGCCTTTCTACGTGGCCGGTGTGATGCACATCACAGACGTCCTTCCCCAATTCGCAGGAAGAGGACGGCCGCCCTTGGCGGATAAAGAGGCCACATGGATGGTGCCCTTGAGACCGTTGCGCTCGTCGTCGGCGCTCCCCTCTCGGTGACGGTGGTTGTCTCGATCTGGCTGCACAGCCTGAGGAGACCGAACCGGGACGATGACGATTGACGCGCCGCACTCACGCTCCCTGAAATCCCAGCCGCCCCACCCCTAGTATTGGCAATTGTGGGACACCTCGAAACAGGGTCAAAGCCGGCCTTCCGCACGCAGCTTGGCCTGCACACCGAAGGCACGCGTGGGTCTGTTAGGCTCAGTGACCAGCACGAGCCAACACTCTCGAAAAAAACAAGCCACGGCAAAGCCTTACAACAGTCCGTTCGCTGTGAGCCTGTGTTAGGCCGCGTGATGCCATTTCGTCAGTTTTGTAAACCGAAGGACGGGAGTTCGATCCCCTCCACGGCCCCAGCTTCCCGCGCGGGCGCAGGACCTGCGGTGCGCCTGCTTATCGATCAGGACCGATGCTGGCGTCCGCTCCAAGACGCTGTGCGACGGCGCGCAGCAGGCCGAGCGCGCACCGACGGGGCGTTCTGGACGCACACCCGGGCGGGTCGCCGCTCAGCCCCCGTTCAGACGGCTCCACCGATATCCGTAATGGCCAAGCTGTAAATAAGTATTTCTGATTTGTAACTAAGGTGATCCGCGTCTATAAGGGCTCAAGCTCGGCCGTTATAAGATTAAGATTAGATGAATGTGCAATTCAGAGGCGATTAAATCCGCCGCGCCTACCAGCGCCGCCGGAAGGCGATGAGGCGTGTCCGCGCCGTGCTCGGTCGATGACCGGCAAGGCGGACCGCCATGCCCCCCTCGGGGCCGCATCGCGCACGTTAGGGGCGCGGCCATGATGGGGAACGACGAGCGGCCGATCAGAGGCGCCGCCGAGACGATCGAAGCGGGCGATCCCGGCCTCGCGCCGCGTCGGGCGAGGCAGAGCCGCCCGATCGATGCGGCGGCGCGCGACCGGATCGGGCGCGGCCTGCGGCTGCACTACGCGGCGGTCCTGGCCCAGCCGATCCCGGACCGGCTCCGGACGCTCCTCGACGACCTCGCCGCCTGCGCCGAGACGGAGGCCCAGCCATGACCCTGATGCTGCAAGCCGCTCCCGCGGGGAGCGGGTCCGGCCCCGCGCCGGCCGGCGCCGATGCCGAGATGCGCGACCTGCTGCTCGGGGCGATCCCGGCCCTGCGCGCCTTCGCGTTCTCGTTGACCTACGACTTCGACCGCTCGGACGACCTCGTCCAGGACACGCTGGTGCGCGCCTGGATCAACGCCGCCAGCTTCCGCCGGGGGACCAACCTGACCGCGTGGCTGTTCACGATCCTGCGCAACCTGTTCTACTCGGAGCAGCGCAAGCGCAAGCGCGAGGTGGAGGACGCTGACGGCGTGCATGCCGGCCGGCTGACCGCCCTGCCCGAGCAGGAGGTCCGGATGGAGATGGCGCAGTTCCAGAGCGCCCTGAACCGTCTGCCTGCCGCCCAGCGTGAGGCGCTGGTCCTCGTGGGCGCCCAGAGCTTCACCTACGAGGAGGCCGCGGCGATCTGCGGCGTCGCGGTCGGAACCATCAAGAGCCGGGTCAGCCGCGCGCGCCTGCGCCTGATCGAGGCGCTGGGGATGGACGGCACCGACGATATCGGACCCGACGCCCGGACCCGCGCAGCCCTGGACGGGAGCTGAGGCGCCGCGCCGAGCGGCGCGCCGCTCACTTGATGAGCCGGACGACCTCGCGGAACCGCCTGTGCCGGACGGTTCCGAGCCACTCGAACGCCACCATCTCGGTGGTGACGATCTCGGCGCCGTGGGCCGCCATGCGGACGAGCGCCGCATCCCGGTTCTCGATCCGGCGGGAGCCCACCGCGTCGCGGACCACCCAGACCCGCCGCCCGGCCTCCAGCAAGCCGAGCGCCGTCTGAAGCACGCAGATATGCGCCTCGCAGCCGGCCACCACGAGGTCGCGATCCGCGGGCAGACGCTCGAGGAAGCCCGGGGCCTGCACGGCGCCGAAGCTCATCTTCGGGAAAGCCATCCCCGGCTCCGGCGCGAGTTCCGGCACGGTCGGCCCCAGGCCTCCGGCATTCTGCTCGGTGAACAGGATCGGCACATCGAGGAGCTTCGCGGCCGCGGCGAGGCGGCCCGTGTTGGCGAGCACGCCAGCGCCCTCGGCGATCGCCGGCATCAGCCGGACCTGAACGTCGATGACGAGGAGGAGCGTACGGGCGGGATCGATCATCGGCATTGGGTTCGGGTCTCGGGTCTCGCGCGCCGAAGCGGCGTTCGGTCGAATCTCTAAGTCTCCTCTGTGGCGGTTCGGCAGACCTCCAGCCGGAGGGGCGCGCTGCGGGCCATGCGCACCGTCGTGCGGCTGTCACGAAGGCCGACCGTCGCGTGCCGCGCCTCCCTCAACGGACAGCGTTCCTGTCGTGGACACGCATCATGGTCACGGCCTGACCGGCTTCGAGTTTTGAGCGGGCGAGGCTGACCACGCCGGCAAACACGGCGCGGCCAGCCTCCGGTCCGACCCAACGCGAGGCGGCACGCGGCTGGGCGACCAGCTGCGTGCCGTCGATCCGCGCAGGCCAGCTTCAGGAAGGCCAAGGGGGCTAAGCCGCTCATCCCGGAGGAAGAGCAAGACTGCCATGTCCCAGATCATCGTCCCGCAGCAGCCCCAGGACCCTGTCGCCGGTCTGGTGGGTGCACAGATCGACGCATTGCTGGCGGAGCTGCATCGGAAACGGGCTGAGCTCACGGAACAGAGGACAGGCCTGGATCGCCGCGGGCCGACCGGCGATGCCCGGATCGACAGGCTCAACGTCGAACTCGGCGTGCAGATCAGCGACGGCTTGGCGACCATCAACCAGCTCATCGAGCAGGTCGAGACGTTCGCCATCGACATGACGCGGGACCTGCCGGCGGCGTGAACCCGGCTGACGGGTCCCCATGGGAGGCCCAGGAAACCGCGTTGTGCGTGTTCGCATCGGGCTCCGGCCTCTGCCGGCACCGACGCCGCCGAGGGATGAGCCGATGCGCGCCCGGTCAGGCTCGGTGCCGCGCCCGTGCACGGCTGGCCGCGATCGCGGGCCGCGCCTCAGTAGGTCGCGAACAGGCGCGCCACCGCGTCCGGCTCGTGGGTGACGGTCAGCGCCAGCGCGAGCAGGATCCGGGCCTTCTGCGGCGTGAGGTTGTCGGCGCTGAGGATGCCGCGGCTGCGCAAGCGGGTGGTGAGGGGCACCACGCCGCTCCCGGCCCGGGTCGACATCACCACCACGATCCCGTCGGCGGCCGCCGCCTCCAGGGCCTCGGCCTCGGCGGGCGGGGTCATGCCCGGGGCGAGCCCGGCCGAGACGAGGCCGCGGGCGCCCGCCGCCAGGAACGCCCGCACCGCGGTGCCGTCGGCATCGGCGTAGCCGTAGGCGATGTCGACCCGCGGCAGCGCCGGACGATCACGAATGTCGAACGGCGTGCCCGGCGCGGTCGCGCGCTCGGAGCGGCGATAATAGCGGACCGTGTCACCGTCCACGTGGCCGAGCACACCGAAATCCGGGGTCCGGAAGGTCTGAAGGCGCGCCACCGAGGTCTTGGTGACCTCGCGGGCCGCCTGGATCTCGTCGTTGAGCACCACGAGGACGCCGCGCCCGCGGGATTCCGGTGCCGCCGCCGTGCGCACGGCGGCCACGAGGTTGAGCTTGGCATCGGTGGAGAGCGCGCTCATGGGCCGCTGCGAGCCCACCAGCACCACCGGCAGATCGACCGTCAGGGTCAGGCTGAGGGCGTAGGCGGTCTCTTCCAGGGTGGCGGTGCCGTGCCCGATCACGATCCCGGCGAGGTCCGGGTGCTCGTCTGCGAGGCGCGCGCACAGCCGGACGAGGTCGCGCCACTCGGCAAAGCCGATCGCCGGGCTCGGGACCGCGCGGAACGGGACCGGGACCACGGACGCCACCGTCGCCAGCTCGGGGACGGCGTCCAGGATCGCACCGGCGTCGAGGCGCCGGTCGGTGGCGGTGTAGTCGAGGATGTCGAGGGCATCGCGCCCCAGCGACGAGATCGTCCCGCCGGTTCCGATGAACGCGACCTTGGGCAATCCGGCCCCATGCCCTGCTGCCAATCCTGCCGCCATTGCCGTGCCTCCCGGCCATCCTCGGCCGCGCGAATCCGATGGCGCCGTGATGCCCCGTCGCGCAGCGAGGGTCGACCCCGCCCGGCGCATTCGGGCGATGCGCCGGACGACGGATCGGGACGCTCGGGGCCCCGGCCACGTGCGCCCCGCGTCCCGCGGGCTCCTTCAGCGGGACGCGTGCTGGTCTCAGCTCTGGAAGTCGAACAGCAGGGCCGAGATATTGGTGCTGGCGTTGGTGCCGCTCGCCCCGTAGCCCACGCTGCCCGACTGGCTGCTCTGAAGCTGCTGGATGAAGGTGGAGAGCAGGTCGTTCGTCGACGTTGTGCCGGATCCGCTCCCGGAATCCGACGACGTTCCGTTCGTGGAGTCGGATGCGGAGCCGCCCGGCGGCGGCCCGGGCGGCGGCCCCGGAGGCGGGCCGCCGACGCCCGAAAGGCCGCCGTCATCCGACGTGGCGTCGGAGGTCTGCGTGCTCTGGCCGTGGCTGGAGAACAGGTTCTTCAGCTCGGTGGCTTGGTCGCTGGTCAGCGTGCCGCTGCTGACCTGATCGGAGATCAGGCTGTCGATCCGATCCTTCATGGAGGACGGATCGAGCTTCGCCTGGGTCGTGCTGCTGCTCGAGGCGGTCCGGTCCGCCGACAGACTCGAATCAATCGACGACAGAGCGTTCGTCAATGCGGTGGCGTCAGTGCCGCTCAGTGTCCCGGCCGACAGCTCGCTGCTGATCGTGTCGGACATCTGCGTTTTGGGGTTGTTCTGGGAGGACCATCGCGGTGCGGAGAGCTGCGATGTCGTGGTCGATGAGACGGTACTCATGAAGGCGCTCGTGGCACGGATCTGCCGGAATCGCCCGGCGGCGGGTCCGTGTGCAAATTACCCACGCGCTTCTTAAGGCCGCGTTTCACTCGGGCTCAGGATCCGATGCGTCGATGCGGATCTCGTCCTGCACGCCGTCCGGTCGACCGGATCTCAGGCCCGGCCCGATGACCCGGGGACCTCCTCCGCGGGACTTGCCGACGCGTCACGACGCCGAGACTTGGCAGTCTCGACGCGCCCGCCTTTGCGAGCGCAGCAATCCAGGCAGCGCCACGCCTCGCGACGTCGCGCAACCCTGCGCCACTGCGCTCCGCGCGATGCCGGCGCGGCCCGCGTCAGCCGGAGGCGTCAACCGCGCGCCGGGTCAGACACCCGCGGCCACGCGCAGCGGCGGCATCATCTCGGCCGGGCGCGCCGCGGGGGCGGCGTGACTGTAGAGACCGCGATGCTTCGGATGCGGGGCCAGCCGGTCGGTCAGGCCGATCACCGTCTCCGCCGCGCCGAGCAGGAGCGCGCCGTCGGGCGCCAGCTGGGCGGCGAGCCGCGCCAGCACGTCCGATTTCGTCGGGGCGTCGAAGTAGATCAGCACGTTGCGGCAGTAGATCACGTCGAACTGGCCGAGGGACGCGAAGCTGTGCAGCAGATTGAGCTGGCGGTAATCGACCATGCTGCGCAGGCTCTGGGCGATCTGCCATTGCTCCCCGACCTGGGTAAAGTACTTGATCAGCCACTGCACCGGCAGGCCGCGCTGGACCTCGAAATGGCTGTACAGCCCGAGCTTCGCCTTCTCGATTACCTCGGTGGATAGGTCGGTCGCCACGATCTCGACCTGCCAGCCGGCGAGCCGGGGCGCCGCCTCCTGCAGGAGCATGGCGAGCGAGTAGGGCTCCTGCCCGGTGGAGGATGCCGCACACCAGATCCGCAGCTTGCGCCGGCTGGCATTGCGCGCCAGGGCCTCCGGCAGGAGCGTGTCGCGGAACAGGTCGAACGGCATCCGGTCGCGGAAGAAGAAGGTCTCGTTCGTGGTCATCGCCTCGACCACGGCCCGCTCGATCGCGCCGTTCTGGCCGAGCTTGAGGGCTCCGATCAGGTCGCCGAGGCTGGCGAGGCCGAAGCGGCGGCAGACCGGGGTCAGCCGGCTCTCCACGAGGTAGCGCTTCTCGGGCGTCAGCGCGAGGCCGGAGCGCTGCTTGAGAAAGCTGCGCAGGTATTCGAATTCGAGCTCGGTCATGCCGGCTGCCCCGTGATCAGGGCGCGCAGCGCCGTGGCGAGTTCGGGCAGCGGCAGCACGGCCTCGGCGAGGCCCGCCCGCGCGACGCTGCCCGGCATCCCCCAGACGGTGCTGGTGGCCTCGTCCTGGGCGAGCACCGGGCCGCCGGCCTCGGTGAGCGCCCGGGCGCCGTTGGTGCCGTCGGATCCCATGCCGGTCAGGATGACGGTCGCGGTGGCCGCGCCGAACACGACCGCGGCGTCCTTGAACAGCACGTCGACCGCGGGGCGGCAGAAATTCACCGGCGGCCCGTCCGTGAGCTTGATGATCGGCCCGCTCGGCCCCGCCGCGAGGCCCATGTGGCGGCCGCCCGGGGCCACGTAGATCCGGCCCGGCTCGACCCGCTCGTCGGCCTTGCCCTCGGCGGCCGGGAGGCCGGTGCGGGTCGACAGGTGCTCGGCGAACACCGCCGTGAAGATCGGCGGCATGTGCTGCACGATCAGCACCGGCAGGCGGCGGAGCGCGGCCGCCCCGATCCCCTCCAGCATCTCGCCCACCGCCCGCGGACCGCCCGTGGAGGAGCCGATCAGCAGGGCGCGGGGCTGGGTCCGGTTGCGCACCTTCGGCCGCAGGGTGAAGGGCGTCGCGGGCCGCGCCGCGGCCGGCGCCGGGTGGTGGGCCGCCGGCGCAGAGGCGGGCGCCGCGGCGGGCGCCGCCGGGATTCCCGCGGGGGACGGGCGCCGGGTCCGGGCCCGGGCGGAGCCGAAGACGCGGACGCGCTCGATCAGCTCGGCCCGGAACGTGTCCGAGGTGGTCACGCCCCGGCTGCTCTCGGGCTTGGCGATGTAGTCGACCGCGCCGAGGGCGAGGCATTTCAGCGAGATATCGGCGTTGCGCGTCGTCAGGGTCGACATCATGACGACCTGCACGCTCGGGCTCATGGCGAGCATGCGCGGCAGCGCCGTGGTGCCGTCGAGCTCTGGCATCTCGATGTCGAGCAGGACCACGTCCGGATCGTGCTTGGCCATGAGCTCCAGGGCGATCCGGCCGTTCGAGGCCGTGGCGACGAGCTCGAATCCGGCCTCGCCGATCCAACGGGCGACGAGGCCGCGCACCACGGCGGAATCGTCGGCCACCAGCACGCGGATCGCCGAGGCCGACGCTGTCGTGCTGGGCGTGGATGGGGTGCGAAGCGGAGCGACCGCGGGACTCAGGGCCATGATGCTTGCCTCGGGTACTCAGTCGCGGATGCGGAAACGCAGGTTGGGCGTAGGGTCAGGCCGCGTCGGCGACGAGGCCGACCTGCTCGAGCTTGGCCGTCAGGATGTCGCGGTCGAAGGGCTTCATGATGTACTCGTCCGCCCCCGCCCGGAGGGCGCGGGCGATCGCCCCGACGTCGTTCTCGGTCGTGCAGAACAGGACCTTCGGCGCTGCGCCGCCCTCGCTCTGGCGCAGGGCCTGGAGGAACGCGTAGCCGTCCATGTTCGGCATGTTCCAATCGAGCAGGATCACGTCCGGCATGCTCGCCGCGCAGGCTTCGAGGGCGGCACTCCCGTCCTCGGCCTCGCTGACGTTGATGCCGAGATCCTCGATGATCCGCCGGGCGACCTTCCGGATCACCGCGGAATCGTCCACCACCAGGCAGGTGATCTCGTGCGGCGCCTTCATGATCGTCTCCTCAAGCCGCCTTGGCACCGGCGGCCGTGAAGCCCAGGAGCGCGTCCACGTCGAGGATCACCAAGAGGCGCCCATCGAGGCGGTGCACGCAGGTGGCGAGGTCGCGGAAGCGCGGATCGAGGTTGATCGGTACGGCCTCGCGGCTGTCGGCACCGAGCTTGAGCACCTCGCCGACGCCGTCGACCACGAGCGCAAAGGTCTCGCCGGCCTGCTCCAGGCCGATCGCCATCTTCGGGCTGGCCTTGGCGCCGTCGGCCTCCGCCTCGGGCAGCCCGAGGCGCCGGCGCAGGCTCATGGCCGTGACCACGCGGCCGCGCAGGTTGAGGAGGCCGACGATCTCGGCCGGGGCCAGGGGCACCGGCGTCACCCCCGAGGGAACGAACACGTCGTGGACGCGCTCGATCGCCAGCCCGAACAGGGTCTCGCCGACATAGACCGTGACGAAGTCATCGGTGGCACCGGTCTCGGTGCTGGTGGCGTTGGCGTTGGCAGCCTGCATCGGAACTCTCCGGATTCGGTCGTCTCGATCGTGTCGATCGTCTAGGGGCTGGCGGCGCGGGGATCAGGCGGCCTTCGCCACCGTCCCGGCGCCGATCTCGGCGAGCGCCGCGATCAGTCCGCTGCGGTCGAACTTCGCCACGAGGTCGTTGATCGCCAGGGTCCGGGCCCGCTCCACCGCGTCCGCACCGATGGCGCCGGTGAGGCCGATCACCGGGAGGGCGGCCAGCCGGGGCTCGGCCCGGCGCATCGCCGCGACGAGGTCGAAGCCGCTGCGGCCCGGCATCTCCAGGTCGGTGACCACCACCTCGATCTTCGGATCGGCTTCGAGGGCGGCCAGCGCCGCATCCGCGCTCGCCGCCGTGACCACCTGGTAGCCCGCGGCCTTGAGCACCGGGCTCAGCATGTCGCGGAAGAAGGCCGAGTCGCCGACCAGCAGGATCGCCGAGATCTGCTCGGGCCGCTTCAGGCCGCGCGCCCAGTCGTCGTAGGCCAGCGGCAGGAAGTGGGCGATGTTGATGATGTCGGTCGCCCGGCCCCGCAGCACCGCCGAGCCGATCAGGTCCGAGCGGTCGGCCGCGATCTCGATGTCGAGGCGCTCCTCGACGATGTCGACGATCTCGCCGACCACGAGGCCCATGGCGCGCTCGCCGTCGGAGAACACCACCAGGGCCTGCGTCCCCTCCGACTTGATGGTGATCGCCGCGTCGGCCGGGACCAGGGGCATCAGGCGCCCGCGGTACTGGATCAGCGCGCGGCCGCCGAGCCACTCGACCTTGGCGCACTCGATCTCCTCGAGGCGGGTGACCAGCGACAGCGGCACCGCCTTGAAGCTGCCCTGGCCGCCCTTGAACACCAGGAGCGTGGTCTTGGTGTCGGCCATCTCGACCGCCTCGTCGGCGTCGGCATCGATGTGGCCGCCGCTGCCCTGGACGCCCTGCGCCACCTGGCGGGCCACGCCGTTCGGATCGACGATCAGCACCACGGCGCCGTCGCCCAGGATCGTGTTGCCGGCGAACATCGGGATGTGCCGCAGCTTCACCGACATCGGCTTCACGACGATTTCCTCCGTGTGGAAGACCTCGCCGACCAGGATGCCGAAGCGCTCGCGCCCGACCTGGGCGACCACCACGAAGCCGGCCTGCTCGGCCTCGGTGCCCGGGGCCGATTGCCCGAGCAGGCCGGTGAGCGAGACGATCGGCAGGAGCCGCTCGCGCAGGCGCAGAACCGGCGCGCCGTTGATGTGCTCGACCCGCTGCGCCCCGGCATCGACCCGGACCAGCTCCAGCACGGCCACCTGCGGCAGGGCGAAGCGGTGCTCGCCGGCCCGCACGATGAGGGCGGCGACGATGGCGAGCGTCAGCGGGATCTTGATGGTGAAGGTGGTGCCGCGGCCCGCCGTGGTGGCGATGTCGATCAGGCCGCCGATGGTCTCGATGTTGGTCTTGACCACGTCCATGCCGACGCCGCGGCCCGAGACCGAGGTCACCGCCGCCGCCGTCGAGAAGCCGGCGTGGAAGATGAACTTGGCGACCTGGGCGTCGGTCATCCGGTCGACATCGGCCTGGGCGGCGAGCCCGCGCTCCACCGCCTTCTTGCGGATCGCCGCGAGGTTCAGGCCCTTGCCGTCGTCGGCGATCTCGATCGTGATCGTGCCACCCTCGTGGTAGGCGGCGAGCCGGATCGTGCCGCGGGCGGGCTTGCCCGCCGCGATGCGCTCGGCGGTCGATTCGAGCCCGTGATCGGCCGAGTTGCGGACCATGTGGGTCAGCGGGTCCTTGATGACCTCAAGGACCTGCCGGTCGAGCTCGGTCTCGTTGCCGACCATCACGAGGTCGATCTGCTTGCCGAGTTCCGCCGAGAGGTCGCGGACCACGCGCGGCAGCTTCTGCCACGCGTTGCCGATCGGCTGCATGCGCGTCTTCATCACGCCTTCCTGCAACTCGGCGGTGACGTGCGACAGGCGCTGCAGCGGGACCTTGTAGCTCGAATCCTCGTGCCGGCGGGCGATCTCGAGGAGCTGGTTGCGGGTCAGCACCAGCTCCGAGACCATGGTCATCAGGTGCTCGAGCGTGTCGACGTTCACCCGAATCGTCTGGTTCTTGGCGGCGGCGGCCGTCTCGCCCTCGGCGCCTTCGGCCTTCTCGGCCCGGACCGGCTCGGCCTTGTCCTCGGCCTTGTCGGCCTCGACTGCGTCCGGCTTGGCAGCGTCGGCCTGGGCGGGCCCGCTCTGCGCCACCGCCTTCGGCGCCGCGCTCGCGACCGGCGCGGGGGCAGGCGGCGGGAGAGCGAAATCCGATTCGTCCGGTCCCGGCGCCGCCAGGAAGGCGGCCTCCAGGTCATCCAGGGAGACTTCGCCGGGCTTCAGCTCGCGGACCACCGGATCGGGCAGCACCGGCTCGGGCGGGGCCGCCTGCACCGGCGCCTCGGCCACCCCCTCGGCCATGCGCTCCAGGGCGGAGATGAGGTCGTCGTCCGAGCCCGACGGCTCCGTGCCGGTGGCCTCGAGGTCGGCGAGAATCGCCTTCAGCCGGTCGAGGGTCAGCAGAATCAGCGTGACCGAGTCCGAGGTGGCGGGCAGCCCGTCGCGGAACCGGCCCATCAAGGTTTCCGCGGCATGCGCCAAGGCTTCGAGCCGCGGAAGACCGAGGAATCCGCAGGTTCCCTTGATGGTATGCACCAACCGGAAGATATTCCGAAGAATAGTCTCGTTATTCGGGTCCTGCTCGAACCGAACCAGTTCTGCATCGACCGTGTCGAGATGCTCCCCGCTCTCGGTCAGAAACTCGCGAAGCAGGTCGTCCATAGTCGCTACTCGTTACGCGGAGAAGGTCTCGCGCAACCTACTTACTCGGGCGGGGTTAGGGAAGCGTTTCCATCCCGGCCCCGCGCCGATGTTTTTCAGGTCTTCACGCGAGCGCCGTGTCGGAAGCCTCGCCCTCAGCAGCATCGGGCGCGTCAATCACTGTGGGTTCGGCGGTGATCGTCACTTCGTCATCCTGGATGGCGAAGCGAACAGCCATGCCGGCGGCCCGCGCCACGAGGCCGGCATAGAACGGCAGGATGCCGTGGGCGTCGACCGTCCCGCTCTCGGGGCTGCCCGCCATGAGTTCCTCGACGTGCGGGGGAATGCGGGCATGCGAGCCCTTGGCCTTGAACACGAAGGTCGGCGCCTCGCCGTCGCCGGAGACGGCCACGTCGATCACGCCGCCGCGCGGGATCGCCGAGGTCGCGATCATCACGAGGTTCAGGAGCAGCTTGACCTTGTTCTTCGGGAACAGGGCCTGCGGCGCGCTCCAGGTCAGCTTGGTCTTGTCGTCGGAGAACATGCCCTTGGCGACGCTCTCGGCATCGGCGAGATCGATCGAGGCGCCGGCGGACCCGGCCGCCCCGAAGGCGATCCGGGCGAATTTCAGCCGCGCCGAGGCCTGCCGGGCGCTCTTGCCGATCAGCTCCAGCGCGAAGGTGCGCATCGATTCGTCCTGGTCGTCCTCCAGGACCTCCAGCCCGTTCACGATCGCGCCGACGGGGCTGATCACGTCGTGGCAGACGCGGGAGCAGAGCAGAGCCGCGAGGTCGAGGCCGTCGAGGGTCAGGGTGGGCGAGTTCGGGGAGGACATGGCGCGCTCCGGGCGGGCGGATCTGGAATTCGGACGTCTGCGGGCCGGAACCCCGAACGGGATATCCGGTACTCGGCCGCCCGATGCGGCGATCGCGTCGCCCGAAGGGAGCCCGCACGGCCTGCAGGTCGAACCGGGGGCGACGACCGGTCCGCACGGATAGACGCCACGGCCGCCTTTGAAAAGCGTTACCGGGTGGGACGATGGGACGGGCCGGCCCCGGATTCAGGGGCCGCGCCGCGGCCGTGACGGCCGCACCGGACAGGCTCGGGGCAGATCGGGTACGATGCCCGATCCGTCGGGCCAGGGAGGATGCGCCATGAGACGTGAGACCGGCATCCGGAACAGAGCGATCACGGCCCCGCCGCGTCCGCTCCGCCGCGGCCTCGATCGCCGCTGAGCCCCCATGCCGCCCGCCAGCTTGCCGCCCGCCCCCACCCTGCGCGAGAGCCTGAGCCCCCGCCTCCGCGTCGCCGATTCGGAGGCCACGCACGCCCGGCTCGCCGAGATCGCGCCGGCCTTTCCGGCCGGCTTCCTGACACCGCCCTGCCGCGACCTGCTGCTCGGGATCGCCGATCATTCGCCGTTTCTCTGGCGTGCGATCACGCGCGCCCCGGACCGCCTCGTCGCCCTGTTGGAGCAGCCGCCGGACGCGGCCAGCCGGCGGATCATCGCGCAGCAGCGCGCGGTCGGGGGCGACTGCGGCACCAATCCGGACCTCGCCGCGGTGAGCCGCCGGATCCGCGAGAACCGGGAGGCGCACGCCCTTCTGGTTGCCCTGGCCGATCTCGGCGGCGCCTGGGACCTCGCGGCGGTGACCCAGGCCCTGTCCGACTTCGCCGACGCGTCGGTGAGCGCCGCGACCGAGGCGCTGCTCCGGCAGGGCATGGCGGCCGGGCGCTTCCGGCCGCCGGACCCGGCGGCGCCGCAGGACGGGTCGGGGCTGATCGTCCTGGGCCTCGGCAAGCTGGGCGGCGGCGAGCTGAACTACTCGAGCGACATCGATCTCGTGGTCTTCTACGAGGCCGAGCCCGCCGCGGCCGCGGCCGGCGGTGACCCCAAGGCGTTCTTCGTCAAGCTCGCGCAGGGCCGGTGAAGCTCCTCGCAGACCGGACCGTTGACGGCTACGTCCACCGAATCGACTACCGGCTGCGGCCGGATCCGGGCTCCACTGCGGTGGCGCTCTCCACCGTCTTCGCCTTCGACTACTACCAGACGCTCGGCCAGAACTGGGAGCGCGCCGCCTTCATCAAGGCCCGGCCGATCGCCGGCGACATCCCGGCCGGCGAGGCCTTCCTGGCCGAGCTCGCGCCGTTCATCTGGCGGCGGCATTTCGACTTCCCGGCCATCGCCGAGATCCACGCCCTGAAGCGGCAGATCCACATGGTCCGCGGCCACGAGACCATCGCGGTCGCCGGCCACGACATCAAGATCGGCCGCGGCGGCATCCGGGAGATCGAGTTCTTCGTCCAGACGCAGCAGCTCGTCTTCGGCGGCCGCAAGCCGGCCCTGCGCGGTCGCGGCACCGTCGCGATGCTCAGCCGTCTCGTCGCGGAAGGCTGGATCGACGGCAAGGCCCGGGACGAGCTGAGTGCCGCCTACGACTTCCTGCGCACCCTGGAGCACCGGATCCAGATGGTCCGGGACGAGCAGACCCAGCGCCTGCCCACCGGGGCCGAGGCGCTGACCGCCCTCGCCCTGTTCTCGGGCTTCCCCGATCTGCCGGCCTTCGAGGCCGCGCTGCTCCACCATGCCGGCCGGGTGCAGGCCCATTACGCCCTGCTGTTCGAGGCGGAGGCGGACGCGGACGACACGCTGGTCTTCGGCGAGACCGAGCCGGAGCCCGCCACCCTGGCCCGGCTCGGCGCCTTCGGCTTCCGCGACCCGCAGCGCGCCTGGGAGACCGTGCAGGGCTGGCATCTCGGGCGCCGCCCGGCGCTGCGAACCGGCCGCGCGCGGGAGATCCTCGCCGAGATGCTCCCGGCCCTGCTGCGGGCGCTCGGCGGCACCGCCGACCCGGACGCGGCGCTGCTCGCCCTCGACCGGGCCTTCGCGCGGATGCCGGCGGTCGCCGAGCTGCTCGCGATCCTGCGCTCGCACGAGCGGCTGCGGCTGCTGTTCGCCGACATCCTCGGCACGGCGCCGCGCCTTGCCGACACGGTGGGCTTGAGCCCGCACGTCCTCGATACCGTGCTCGACGCGGATTTCGTGGTGCCGGCCACCGATCCCGAGACGGTCCGGACCCAGTATCGGGCCCTGGTCGGACAGCCGGCGAGCCACGAGGAATTCCTCGACCGCTGCCGGGACGCCACGCGCCAGATGGTCTTCGTCACGGGCGCGCGCCTCCTCTCCGGCATCCTCACCCCGCGCCAGGCCGGGGAGGCCTACACGGCGATCGCCGAGACCACGGTGGCGCTGAGCCTGGAGGCGGAGGAACGCCGCTTCGGTCTCGATCACGGCGCGGTGCCGCGGGGGCGGTGCTGCGTCCTCGCCCTCGGCCGGCTCGGATCGCGGCAGCTCAGTGCCGAATCCGACCTCGACCTCGTGTTCCTCTACGATTTCGATCCGGAGAACCGCACAAGCGACGGCCGGCGGCCCCTCGACGCCGTGGTGGCCTACAACCGTCTGGCGCAGCGCCTGTTCGCGGCGCTCACCACCGCCACCCGGCGCGGCCGCCTCTACGCGGTCGACCTGCGGCTGCGGCCCTACGGCAGCCATAGCCCCCCGGCCGTCCAGCTCTCCGGCTTCGCCGCCTACCATCGGGACGAGGCCGAGCCCTGGGAGCACATGGCGCTCGCCCGCGCCCGGGTCGTAGCGGGCGACGCGGATCTGGGCGCGGCGGTCACGGCGGAGATCGCCCGGATCCTGGGGAAACCGCGCGATCCCGCCAAGGTCTGTGCCGAGGCGGGCGCGATGCGGGCCCTGGTCGCCCGCGAGCGCGGCCATGCCGGTCCCTTCGACCTGAAGCTCGCGCCGGGCGCCCTGTTCGACCTCGATTTCCTGGCCCAGTCCATCGTTCTGAGCCACGCGGGCGACTGGCCGGGCTGCCTCGGCCTCGGCGCGGAGGATCTGTTCCGCGGCGCCGCGGCGCGCGGCCTTCTGCCGGCGGCGACCGCCGAGCCCCTCGCCGAGACCTACGGCTTCCTCGACGCGGTCTATCAATGGCAGCGGCTCGTGATGGCGGATCCCGCCGCGGAACCGTCCGAGACCGCGTCCTGGCAGATCGCCAAGGCCGTGGGCCTGCCGGACGCGCGCAGCCTCGCGGCCGAGCTGCGCCGCCATCGGCGCCGGAGCCAGGCCCTGCTCGCGCGGATCCGGCGCTCGGTGCGGGGGCCGCGCGGTGTCTAGGGCGGGCGTCCCGCTCCGGAAGCCGTCGACATTGCCGGCCCGCTCGGGCATTCAGAGCGGTCTTGGGAGGAACCATGACGGGCGCGGCGACGATTTCGGGGCCTGAGCGCGAGCGGATTGCCGCTACGCTCGCCGAGATCGCCTGCGCGGCGGGCGAGATCCTGCGCCGCTATCACCGGGGCCCCTGCCCCCATGCCCTGAAGCCCGACGGCTCCCCGTCGAGCGCCGCCGATGTTGAGGCCGAGGATCTGATCGTCGCCGCCCTCGCCGGGCGGTTCCCCGGCATCGCGGTGGTCGCGGAGGAGCGCGCGCAGAGCGGCGCGCCCGCGGGGCGGCTGGCCGAAACCTTCTTCCTGGTCGATCCCCTGGACGGCACCCGCGACTTCCTCGCCGGGACGCCGGATTACTCCGTCAACATCGCCCTGGTGGCGGGCGAGCGCCCCGTGGCGGCCGCCCTCGCGGCACCGGGCCTCGGCCGGGTCTGGTGGGCGGGCCCGCGGACCCTCGAGGCGCCGGTGGTCGACGGGCGGCCGGGCGCGGCGCGGCCCGTCCACGCGCGCCCGGTCCCGGAGGCCGGCCTGCTCGCCCTGGGCAGCCGCCGCCACGGCGATGCCGCCACGGACCTGTGCCTCGCGGCGCTCCCCGTTCTGGAGACGCGCGGGTCGGCTCCGCCGTCAAGTTCGGCCTGATCGCCGCCGGCGAGGCGGACATCTACGTGCGCTGCGGCCCGACCATGGAGTGGGACACCGCCGCGGGCGATCACATCGTCGCGGCCGCCGGCGGCTGCGTGGTGGTGCCGGGCGGCGGCCCGATCCGCTACGGGCGGCAGGGTCCCGACCACCGCAACGGTCCGTTCGCGGCGCTCGGCGACCCGAGCCTGGCGCCCCGGCTCGCCCTTCCCGCCTGCGCGACCGGCCCGTCCGCGATCCCGCAGCTCAACGCGGCGCATCCCTAGGCGGCGCATCTCTAGGCGGGACGTCCTGCAGGCCGCGCAAGGCCGGCCAGGCCGCCTCTGCCTGCCGGGCGAGGTCGGGATTCGCCAGGAAGCGACCCCGGCGCTCGGCATCGCGGAACAGGTAGAGGCGCTCGCCGATCACCGCGAAGACCAGGGGATCGGCCTCCACGAGCCGGCCCTCCAGGATTCCGGCGGCGTCGAAGCCTCCGAGCCGCGGGGCATAGGCCGCAGGCTCGTCCCGGAAGGCCTCGCGGTTGGCGCCGCTGGCAAAGCGCCAGACCTGCCCGCCCCAGGCCAACTCGAACCGCGCCGTCCCGGCGAGCGGGCCGCCCTCCAGAAAGTAGCTGACCGGGTCGAAGCCGTTGAGGGTCAGCAGCTCGATCCGCGTCCCGGTGGGCTCGGCCCGTCCCGGCGCGGGGACGGCCAAGGCGGCGATCAGCGCGATCGTGCGGGCCAACCCCGCCTGCGCGGCGCGCCGGGTGCGGGGTCAGGACGCGTTAACCACATCTTGCGAATTCCCTCAGAAGCTGGTCCGAGTCATCCACCCGGGCCCCGGCGGGACCGAGCCCGGCCGGATGACAGCCCCGGGCCGCTGTCGGCGCGCCGGGGCAGGAGCGGCACAGGTCCATCGCACGAACCGTTAATCGAACCGGGCGAGGAGACAACGATGACGGCACGAGACGATCGCGGCACCGACCGCCGCCACCTGCTGCGCACGGGCCTCGCCCTGGCGCTTGGCACCCCGCTCGCCGGCCTCGGCAGCGCGGGCGCGGCCCTGGCGGCCGCCGGGGATCTGGACACGCCCGAGACCTTCCGGCCCGGCGAGGTTGTGGAATCCGGCCACCGCTTCTTCGGCAGCGTGTCGCGCGGGCTCGCGCTCACGGTCGAGGAGGCGGGCCGGCGCTGGGGCGAGCCGAACGGCTACATCCTCGGCCAGGAGGGCGGCGGCGCGGTCGTGGCCGGCGTCCGCTACGGCGAGGGCACGCTCTACACCCGCAATGCCGGCCAGCGGCGGATCTACTGGCAGGGCCCGTCGCTCGGCTTCGACGTCGGCGGCGACGGCGCGCGCACCATGATGCTGGTCTACAACCTGCCGAACGTCCGCGAGCTGTATCGCCGCTTCGCCGGCGTCGACGGCTCGGCCTATCTGGTCGGCGGCTTCGGCATGACCGCGGTGGTGGCCGACCGGATCATCGTGGTGCCGATCCGCAGCGGCGTCGGCGCGCGCCTCGGCATCAATGTCGGCTATCTGAAGTTCACCCGCGAACCGACCTGGAACCCGTTCTGAGGGTTCGGCAGGAGGGATCGGCAGACCCGGATTTCACCCTTGCGGCCGACCTGGGCTAGACTGAGGACGGGCCGGGTCTTCCGGCCGGATACGCGGGCTGTTCCCTCGTGATCGAAACGGTAATGATCTTCGCGCTGGGTTTCCTGGCGGCGAGCCTGTGCGGCCTCCTGCTGCTGCCGGCCCTCAACGCGCGCGCCGCGCGGCTGGAGCGGCGGCGTGCGGAGGCACGCCTGCCCCTGTCGCCGGCCGAGATCGCCGCCGAGCGCGATTTCCTGCGCGCGCAGTTCGCCGTGCAGCAGCGCCGCCTGGAGCGCCGGGTCGAGACCGTGGAGGCGAAGCGCCAGGCCGACATGGCGGCGATCGGCGCGGGGACCATGCGGGTCGCGGCCCTCGCCCGGGACGTCGCGGCGCGCGACGCCGAGATCGCCCAGGCTCAGGCCAAGACCCGGGAACTCGAGACCGAACTGGCCGTGGCGCGCGAGGACGGGACCGCGAGCCTGGCGACGCTTCAGGCCCTGGAAGACGCCCATGCCGACCTGCTCGACAGCCTGCTGGCGCTGCGGCACCGCGCGACCCCGGCGGCCGATCAGGATGCCGGGGCACTGGCCGCCGAGCGCGACGACCTGCGCGCGAGCCTGAAGGCGGCCGAGGAGGCCCTGGCCCTGACGGTGGCCGACCGGCAGGGCGAACCGCACGCCGGGATCGAGCGCGAGAACGCCGATCTGCGCCGGCGCATCATCGAGGTCGCCGACGCCCTCGCCGGCCCGGGCCCGATGCCGCGGACCGCCTATCCGGTCCCGCAGCCGCAACCCGAACGGGTCTGACCGGGTTCGCATCCGGGCGCCGGGCTTCGCCACGCGGTCCGGCCCGAAAACCTGTGCGGTTGGCCTTGTTTCGACCACGCAAAGGCCCCATCGCAACCCGGACTTGTCCCACGACCTTTCTTCTCAACAGATGGTACGGATACCCATGCGCCTGAAGCCGATCATCCTCGCCGTCACGGCGGCCTGTGCCCTGACGCTGCCGGCGGCGGCGCAGCAGTCGAAGCGGGGCAATGAGACCCTGAAGAAGTACTGCACTGGCGATTATCTCACCTATTGCGGCAATCTGGCGCCTGATGATCCGGCGACCGATGCCTGCTTCCAAAAGAACTGGAAGAAGCTCAGCGAGAACTGCCGTCGCGCGATCGACGCCTACGAGGCCGAGCATGAGCAGAGCGCACCGGCCAAGGGGCGGCAGGGCTCGCAGGGCGGCCGGGAGCGTCGGGGCTGAGCATCGGACCCGGCCTGTAGCGGCGCCGCGCTCGCGCTGGAGCGCGGCAACGGCTAAGGTAGCGCTCCCGCCGGCCTCCGCGTGCCGGCGCCGAGACCGCCGGACCTGCGCGCGATGCTGTCGAATTCCGTCCTGAAGCTCCTCGCCGCGTCCGGTCTCGTGGCCCTGGCGGTCTCCGCCTGCGGCCGGCGCGGGGCCCTCGAGCCGCCCCAGACCTCTGCGCCCGCCGCGCCGGCCTCCGCGCAGGCGGGCTCGGACGCGGTGAGCGGGCGCCGGACCCTGCCGGTCTCGGTCGGCCTCGGCGGCGGCGCGCCCGAACCGGACCCGGCCTCGGTGCGCGCGGGCGACGAGCTGTCCCTCGCGGCGGTGCCGCCGGGTGGGACCGAAGCGCCGGTGGAGACCAGCCGCGGCGCGCGGCGGGGCTACCGCGTCCCGAAGGAGCCTTTCATTCTGGATCCGCTGCTGTAGACGGCGGGGGCCGGAGCGCCGCTCCGCGTCGTTGTCGTGCCGCGCCGATCCGGTGACCCCATCGTCGGAGCGCGTCCGCCTCGTCCCGCGGCCGGGTGTTTCACGGGAAACAGCCTCCGCTCCGGCGCGCAGACGAGACACGGCCGAGATGCACCATTTCCACTACCGCGACGGGCGCCTGCACGCCGAGGATGTCGACCTGACAACCCTCGCCGCCGAGGTCGGCACGCCGTTCTACTGCTACAGCACCGCCACCCTGGAGCGGCACTACCGCGTGTTCGCGGAGGCGTTCGCGGGAGACGATGCGCTCGTCTGCTTCGCCATGAAGGCGAACTCGAACCAAGCCGTGCTGCGCACGCTCGCGGCGCGGGGCGCCGGGATGGACATCGTCTCGGGCGGCGAGCTGCACCGGGCGCTGGCCGCCGGGGTGGATCCGGGCAAGATCGTGTTCTCCGGCGTCGGCAAGACCCGCGCCGAGATGGAGGCGGCGCTCAAGGCCGGGATCTACTGCTTCAACGTCGAGAGCGAGCCGGAACTCGCGCTCCTCTCGGAGACCGCGGTGGCGCTCGGCCTGAAGGCGCCGATCTCGATCCGGGTGAATCCCGACGTCGATGCCGGCACCCATGCCAAGATCTCCACCGGCAAGTACGAGAACAAGTTCGGCATCCCGATCACCCGGGCCCTGGCCGTCTACGCGGCGGCGGCGGCGCTGCCGGGCATCGCCGTGCACGGGGTCGACATGCATATCGGCAGCCAGATCACCGATCTGGCCCCGTTCGCCGACGCGGCGCGTCTGCTCGCCGGCCTCGCCCGGGAGCTGATGGCGGCGGGCCATCCCCTGAGCCACATCGATTTCGGCGGCGGCCTCGGGATCCCCTACCGCGACGACAACGCCCCGCCGCCGGACCCGGCCGCGCTGGCCGCGACCCTGCGGCCCCATTTCGCCCCGCTCGGCCTGCGGCCGGTCTTCGAGATCGGCCGGATGATCGTCGGCAATGCCGGGATCCTGGTCACCCGGGTGCTCTACGTGAAGCACAGCGAGGGCCGCACCTTCGTGATCGTCGACGCGGCGATGAACGACCTGATCCGCCCCACCCTGTACGAGGCCTATCACGGCCTGCGGCCCGTCCTCGAGCCGCGGCCCGACACCCCGCGCCTCGTCGCCGACGTGGTCGGCCCGGTCTGCGAGAGCGGCGACTATCTCGCCCTCAACCGCGAGATGCCGGAGGTGAAGGCCGGCGACCTGATCGCCGTGATGAGCGCCGGCGCCTACGGGGCGGTCCAGTCCTGCACCTACAACACCCGGCCGCTGGTGCCGGAGGTGCTGGTCCGGGCCGATCGTGCGGCGGTCGTGCGTCCGCGCGTCGAGGTCGAGGCGCTCGTCGCCCTCGACCGCGTGCCGGACTGGCTGGCGTGAGCGGGCATCCTGTGGGCGCCTCCCCGGCCGGGCCGGCGGCGGATCCGGCCGGCCGCCTGCCGCTGTCGGTCTTCATCATCGCCCGGAACGAGGCGGACCGGCTGGGTGCGACGATCCGGGCGGTGCGCGATCTGGCCGACGACATCGTGGTGGTTGATTCGGGCTCCACCGACGGCACGCAGGCGCTCGCGGCCGCGCTCGGCGCGCGGGTGATCCACAATCCCTGGCCGGGCTACGGTCCGCAGAAGCGCTTCGCCGAGGCGCAGTGCCGGCATGACTGGCTCCTGAACCTCGACGCCGACGAGGTGGTGCCGGGTAATCTCGCCCGGGAGATCCGCGCCCTGTTCGCGGCGGGCGAACCGCGCCGGCCGGCGTGGCGGATCGCGATCGCCGAGATCTTCCCCGGCGAGGGCCGCCCCCACCCGCTCGCCTACACGCTGACCCCGGTGCGGCTCTACCGCCGGGACCGGGGTCGCTACTCGGCCTCGCCGGTCCACGACCGCGTGGTACTTGAGCCCGGGGTGACGCCCGGCCGGCTCAAGGGTGTGATCCACCACTTCTCGGTGCGCTCGCTGGGCGACCAGCTGGACAAGCTCAACCGCTACTCGGATCAGCAGGCCGACGACCTGGAGGCCCGGGGCGTGGTGATCCCGACCTGGCGCGTCTTCGTCGAGTTGCCGGGCAACTTCCTCAAGGCCTATCTCGGCCGCCGCCACATCGTGCGCGGCACCTACGGCTTCCTCACCGCCATGAACTACGCCATCTCGCGGCATCTGCGCGTCGCCAAGCACGTCGAGCGTCGCCGTTTGGCCGCGACCCGCCGGGATCGGGTTGACCCGCTCGATCCGACCTTCTAGAGCCAGGGCGCCGGAGACGTGGCCGAGCGGCTGAAGGCACTCGTTTGCTAAATGAGCATACCCAGAAATGGGTATCGAGGGTTCGAATCCCTCCGTCTCCGCCATTTAGCCCTAAGGCGTTGTAGAAAAAGGGTTTTCTCGCTTCGTCCGACCGGCTTTGGTGACACAGTGTCACCGTAGCCTTAGGGGATGAGGCCAGCGGTGCGGCGCGCCGACCACCTGCAATGCCGCCGTGGGCGCTGGTCCGTGCGTCCTAGGGTGCCCGCCCACCTCGTCGCTACGGTTGGACAGACCTATCGCGTTCGATCTCTCGACACGAGCAGCGAGGCTGTTGCACGAGAGCGACGCTGGATCGCCCTGGCACTGCTCTGGGGGATCGGCGCGCAGACCGTTTCGGACGGTTGGGAGCCCGCCTGGGCGGCTGCTCTGACCGGTTCAGGACGGTCCCGTGACGATGCTACGCGAGAGTGCCCGGACCCTACTCCTCATCCTCCTCTCGAGAGGCGACCTCGAAAGGGTAGCCAGGATCACGCTGCCCCAAGGGGCTCATCGCGCCAGACCACGATCCTCACGACGATGGAGCGTTGGTTGAAGGAGATTGAGGGCTTCCAGACAAAGCAGTCGCGGATGCAACACGCCCTTGCCGTTCGGGAGTTCGCCCAAACTCAGCCGCCAAACTGTCCCGTCCGCAGGGTGGATCGACGGGCAGCAGGAGAGTTCGTCAGCGGAGTGCTCCTGCGGAGTGGAACTTCCCAGGCCACGGTCAACCGAAAGATCGCCTCGCTCTCTTCCATGTGGCAGTGGCTCACCAAGCGTGGTTACGTCAGCGACAACCCATGGCAGGGCCAGGGTAGCTTCGCGACTGGCGCAAAGAGGGAACCAGCGAAGCGCGCCTACACCGCTGATGAGCTTACCGTATTGCTCGCGGCCGACCCGGCCGCGATCATGGGCCAACGGTACGGAACGGTGCTGTTCGACCTCATGAGGATCGGCTTGCTGACTGGCTGCCGCATCAGCAAGCTTTGCCAGCTACGGGTTTCCGATGTGATCGTCGGAGAGCGGGCGTTCCGCATCTCCAATGGGAAAACGGAGAATGCCCGACGCATCGTGCCAGTTCATGCGCTGGCTTGGCCGATCATGCAGCGTCGATTGACAAGCTCACCTGATGGCTGGGGTTTTTTCCGGACTGACACCCGCAGGACCAGACGGGAAGCGAAGCTGGATCGTGGTGAAGCGATTTGCGACCTTCCGCCAGAAGGTGCTTGGACCGAGCAAGCAGGTCGATTTTCATAGCTTCAGACGGTGCTTCGCGACCTATCTCGAACGGGCCTCTACCCACACCACAGCAGTCAACAGTAGCGTTATCGCTGAGCTTATGGGGCATGCTAAGCCGCCGCTCGCCCTTGCCGTCTACTCGTCAGGGCTCGTGCCGGAGCAACTCCGCGCTGCCATTGACGCACTTGATCGCGTGCTCGAACCTCAAGTAATCAATCATCTCGTGGCCAAACCCTGACGCTTGGTGCCCGTTCACAAAGCCGATGACGGGGAGGCGGCCCTTGCTCGCCGGAGCGGGCGCGTGTCAGCAGGGACGAGGCCGCCTGATAGGCTCTGGATATGAAGCTCGCGCACACCTGTCGTTGGGCGCTCCGCTATCAAACCGCCGCCATGCAGCTATAAGGACGTGAACAGCCGCAGGTCACCGGCCTCATGAACCTGACACTCCTGCCCGCTGATGGCGCGTCAGGGCCTCAACTTCACGACTTGGCAGAACTCGTGGTCGAGAACGCGGCCGACGCCATCTTCGTGATGGATACGGAAGGCCGCACGCTCTTTGCCAACGCCGCCGCCGAGCGCACGTTCGGCTGGCTCAAACACGAACTCGTCAGGCACGCTCTGCACGACATGGTGCATCACCGCTATCCGGACGGTCGGCCCTTTCCGATGGCCGAGTGCCCGCTCGGGCACGTCTTCAGTTCGCGCACGCGGTTGGAGAAGCACGAAGAGGTCTTCTTCCATCGCAACGGCGACCCGATCCATGCCGCCTGCTCGAATGCGCCCATCCTCCGCGACGGGCAGATGATCGGGGCTGTGCTAATCGCCGTCGATATAACCGAGCGCAAGCGCATCGAGGAGCATCAGCGTGTGCTCCTCAACGAGTTGAACCACCGCGTGAAGAACACGCTCGCGACGGTGCAGTCCATCGTCGCGCATTCGCTGCGCGGCACCACCACGAGTTCGGAGGCACGCTCAGCCATCGAGCATCGGCTGATAGCGCTGTCCCGCGCCCATGATGTGCTGACGCGCGAGTTCTGGGGCGGAGCCGACCTGTCCGACATCGTGGCAGAGGCGTTCGAGCCCTCTGCGGCGGACGGCCATCGTTTTCAGCGCCATGGCCCTCCGATCAGGCTCCCGCCCGGCGCAGCCCTCGCGGTTGCCATGGCGCTCCACGAACTCTGTACGAACGCCATCAAGTACGGCGCGCGGTCCAACGACACGGGAACAGTCCATCTGACGTGGTGGACTGGCGGAGCGGACGGAACACGCCTTTACCTACGCTGGGAGGAGCGGGGTGGCCCATCGGTAGTCCCACCCTCCAGGCGCGGCTTCGGCACTCGTCTGATCGAGCGTACACTCGCGCAAGACCTGCAAGGTACGGTCAGTCTGGAGTTCGCCCCGTCAGGGGTGGTCTGCACCCTCACATCACCTCTCAGCTAAAATCGTCCCTGTACCTGGCCCGGGTGATCAGGACGGCGCGTTCAGTGGCCGGAGCCGCGCATCAGGCTCTTGATGCGCTGGTCGGCCAAGTCGATCCGGGCGGCGATGCCCCGCCGGATGCACTTGTCGAGGGAATCCCCTGCGTAGAACCCGGTTGTCCGATCCTGATGCCGGCAGGCCTGGACCGGCGGCCAGGAGACCACGCCGGCCACGACCAGGAGCACGACCAGACCATCGACGACGAGCCAGCCCTTCCAGCCGAGCCGGACGCCGCGGCCCCGTCCGGGGGCGCCGCTCCGGTGCGCACGCCGCCCACCGCGATCAGGCCCGACCCGCGCCATACGGGCGCGGAACTGCGCCTCCTCGACGGCGTCGGGCGTGTTGCCGGAGGCGGGGGTGAGGGAGCGGCTGGACATGGCGGGCTCGCGGAACGGGGGTGCTGAGGCGGATCGGGTCGGGGGGCAGCGGCGGGCGCGAAGGTCCCTCACGCGCCATCCGTCGGACTGTCGCGGTCAGGGGAAGGCCTCCGGATGCCCCGGCCTCCTGCGAGGCGCTGTCAGTCGATCAGGCGCTTCAGGAACGCGAAATTGTCCTGCATCGAGAGGACGCTGCCGAGCAATTCGCTGCGCGCGCAGGCGCCCGCCCCGACGAGCCCGAGCCAGCCTGCGGCGGGACGCCCGCTGCAATCGGCCAGACTGCCGTAGAGGAAGAACGCCACCGGCAGCGCCAGGGTCGCGAACTTCAGGAGCGCACCGAGCCTGCTGAAGACCCCCTTCCGCGCGGGCCGCGGCCCGTCCCGGCCCGCGGTCCAGTCCGGCTCCGAGGCATCCCACTCGTACCGGTCCGGGTGGAGCGGCGGCGCATCAATCTCCCGGTCCCGGCGGTACATGGCGTGACTGTGCTCGGCCTGATCTGATCAGACAAAGACTGCCACGCTTTCATGAAGTCCCGCCTAAGGGGAATGTTTAAGTTCGCCTGAATACAGCCGGCTCAAACGCGCGGGCCGGAGCCGAACGCGCCGGCAGGGACGCCCGATCCCGCCCGCTGCGTCGCGCGTGCCGCATCGGCCCATCAAGCCCAGTCCCGGGAGCGCCGACCGCGTCGCCGGCCCGCGATCGGAGCCTCTCAGCGCCCCGTGTCCAGAGCTTCCTCGTCGCAGAGGATCTTCGACGCGCGCGCGAACTCGGCCCGCAGCGCCGCGTCCTGACGCGCCGCCGGCCGGTCGACGGTCCGCAGGTAATGCCGCTCGAAGACCCGCATCACGTGGGCGACGCCGCTCTCCGCGACCGAGCGCAGATCGGCCTCGAAATAGGCGCCGCCGTTGTGCCAGCTGGTGATGATCTCGTAGGAGGGGAAGTAATCGACCGCCGCGTGGTCCCGACAGATCTCGTCTACGGCTGCCCGCAAGGCGGACTTGCTGTAGGTCGTGGCTTGCAGCACGTGCCGGTCCTCATACGTGGCGACGAGCGGCACCGGCGAGACCGTCAGCAGGATCTTGAGGTCCGGATTGTGCTGGCGGACGAGGCCGATGAACTCGGCCAGATCCGCCCGCACCTCCGCCACGCTCATGTTCACGAACCGATACCGGGACGGGTCCGGCGGCAGCGCGACCACCCCGGGGGCGACCGGGAAGACCGCGCCGTCGACGGTCGACTCCCAGATCTCCGTGAGTCCCACGGTGAAGATGAACAGGTGGCTTTCCTCGAACATCCGCCGCACGGCGGCGAGGTGAGGCGGCAGGGCCTGCGACACCGCCTGCTCCGACGCGTACCCGTCGGGCTCGATCTGCGGCCGGAACGGGTCGGCGAAGCGGCCGTCGGGCCGGGTCCAGGCGACGTCCTGGGGCTGGAACAGCCCGTAGCAGCGACGGGCGAGCTGCAGCAATTGCCGGGCGCTGTAGATGTTGCCGAACCGGGCGGTGAACAGGTCGGAGCCGCCCGGACCGGGTTCCGTGACGTGATAGTTGAATCCGCGATCGATCAGCGTGCGCGCGATATGCTGCGCGAAACAGCTGCCGGCGGTGGCGATCCGGTCGGCGGGGGTGAGCTGGAATCCGGGCTTCGTCACCGGATCGAGATCCGCCGACGCAACGCCCGCCACGGCCCGCCGCCAGAAATGATGATCCGGCAGCTTCGCGTAGGGATTGGCGCTGCGCCGGGGCGTGGGACGCGCCAGGTCTTCCAGGTCGCGGTAGCGGTCCGCCTGCTCGGTCAGCCGCGCGACCTGGATCGCGGCGCGATCATGCGCCGCGTACAGGGCGAAGGCGCCGCTCACGAACCCTTCGAGGTCGAGGATGCGGCCGGGCGTGCCCGGCGCCTTGAAGTCGTAGCTGCCCGGGAGGCCGAGGCGGTCCGCCACATGCGGGTAGACCGGCCAGACCGGACCGGACAGGAGCGGATCGGCCAGGAACCGCTCGACATGGCGCACCGAGACGGACAGGTCGGTCGGTGCGAGCACCGCCTCCGCGATGCGCCCAAGGGCGGCGAGCGTCGGGTGGTTGACGGCATGGCAGAACGGGGCGAGCCGCTTCAGATCGCCCAGCAGCGCCTCGCCGTCGAGCCCGGCCCGCGCGAAATCCTCGGCGAGATAGGCATCCGCGCTCGTGGCGTGGTCGAAATAGCCGAGCCGGTCGAACACCTCCTCGCGGAACAGGTTGATCGTCTGCCCGATCGTCAGGCCGCGCAGCCACCCGTAGAGGACCAGCGCCGAATTATACTCGTGAAGGGGGCTCGCGAGTGGGCCGTCACCCGCCCGCGCATAGACCAGATCGGGGTGAAACCCCGAGTGGTAGAAGGTCGGCCAGAGCCGCAGGCGCTCGGCCTGCCGCGCGGGGATGATCTCCCGGTTGTCGGCGAGCGCGGCGAATTCGGTCTGGAGCAGGACTAGGTCGCTCGCGGCGACGGTCTCGGTGCTCATGACCCCGAGATGGACACCGTGGATCTCGGCGTCCGGCAGCATCGTGCGCAGACACAGGGCCAGGACCGGCGCCGGCAGTTGCCCATGACGGTGATGCGCGTGACGCGCGGGTCGGGCGGCCCGGCATATTGCACGCGTCCCTCGCGACGCCCGTGAAGCTCGAAATGGAGGCGCGCCGACATCCCCGCCGCTCGCACGTCGGGATTGGCCGCGAGATAGCCTTCCGTGTTGAAGGTCTCTTCGGTGGGGACTTCGAGTCGCGTGTCTGAGGTCATGGTCAGGCCATCAAGAGTCCCACGGACCGCGCCTGTCCCGGCCGGAGCCGATGGGCGGGCGGGCGCCGCATCGGTGCGCCGTCGCTGGGCGGACCATATCCCAAAGCCGCCGCGCCGCGAGGTGCCGAGGACGACGAGCGGACGCGCCCTCCGTGCAGACGTCCTTCCCTCCTGCGGCGCCCGAGGGGATCAGCCCTGCGGCGCACCGACGGCCGTCCCGCGCGGAGCGGCCCGCCGCGCCGGTCCGGAGGCCCGGCCGTTCAGGCGGCGAGCGCCCGCCTCACCGTGGCGCGCAGGTCCGCGAGGGAGAACGGCTTCGTCAGCACGTCGGTGACGATGGCGTCGAGCCCCCGCGCCCGCTCGCGCTGGTCGGCGAAGCCGGTCATCAGCAGGATGGTCAGCTCCGGGAAGTCGCGCTTGGCGGCGAGCGCCAGGGCGATGCCGTCCATGAGCGGCATGCGGATGTCGGTGAGCATCAGGTCGAAGCCGCCATCGGCCTCGTTGAGCCGGTCGAGCCCGTCGCTGCCGTCATTGGCGGTCACGACGGCGTGCCCGTCGATCTCGAGCCCCCGCTTCAGGAAGCCCCGGACGGTCTCTTCGTCATCCACCAGAAGGATGCGCGCCATGTGGTCCCGCAAACGTCCCCGATCCCGCGAGCGTCCCGCCGCGATGACGCCTAGCTCTTGAGGAGACGACAGACGCCGACGGATCCGCCGCCTGTCAAGACGTTGCGTTCCGAAACGGCCGCCGCCGCGCGCGGAGAGGCCAAAATGTCGCGCCCTGTTGCGAGCCGGCTCACGGGTCGAACAGGTCGGGATCCGCGCTGCCGTAATCGACCACGCCCACGAAGGGCAGCTGCCGGAAGGCGTGGGCCGCGTCCATGCCGTAGCCGACGACGAACACGTCGGGGCAGGTGAAGCCGACGAAATCCGCATCGATCGTCACCGCGCGCTTGCCCGGCTTTTCGAGGAGCACCGCGGTGAGCACCCGCCGCGCGCCGCGCGCCATGAGCAGATCCTTGGCGAAGACGACGGTCCGGCCGGATTCCAGGATGTCGTCGACGAGCAGGACGTCCCGCCCGCGGACCTCGCTCTGCACGTCGCGCAGGATCTCGACCTGCCCGGTGGAGACCGTCCCGGTGCGATAGCTCGACAGGTGCACGAACTCGACCTGCGGCGCGAGCCCGACCCGGTGCAGGGCCCGGAGCAGGTCGGCGGCGAACATGAAGCTGCCCTTGAGCACCGCCACGACGAGGAGGTTCTCCGGCCGCGCGGCCAGGATCTCCTCAGCCAGCTCGTCGTTGCGCTTGGCGATCGCCGCCTCGTCGAACAGGATTCGAACGCGCCGTTCAGGGATGGTCATCTCACGTGTCCCGGAAAGCCCGGCCGCGGGGCGGGACCCGCCGCCGCGATCGGCACCGGTCTTAGCGCCCCCGGCGCGCCGGGGAAACTCCGGATCCACGAGATGGGCGGCCGTGTCACCGGCCGGGCGACGCCGTCCCCGGAGGCGTCAGGCCTCGGCCGCCGGCCGGAACGGGCGCAGCAGCCGGATCAGCCGGCCGGTGCGCGGCGCCGGCCGGTCGTCCGCGTCCGTCACATCCGGACCGGCTTCCGGATCCGCGCCGTCGGCCGGCTCGACGTGACGGACCTGTTCCAGGACATCCGTCACGATGCCGGGAATCGGGCGCTCGTGCTCTTCGAGAAGGAGCGACGCGGTCCACAGCCGGCCGGCATGCGCCAGCGGAAGCGTTCCGCGCGTCAGGCGCTCCATCAGCATCCGGTCGGCCAGAGAGGCCGCCAGCGCGCTGACGATCTCAAGTTGATCCTGCTGCATCCTACTATCCATATCGGTCTTCACCCATATGAAAATAGTCAATCCCCGCGGGGTCATCACATTAAGCGGCCAAATTAGGCGATTCTATAACATACGCGCAAATTCAACTGCGGGCTGCCGGCCGCGGGAGCGCGCGGGCCATTGCCTTCTTCCGGAGCCCGCACGAGCGAAAATGGCGCGTCGCGCCGTGCGCATGCTCGGGCGCGATCATTACAGGATCGGAGAAGCGTCTCGCGCACGCTCCGGGTCCGTGGATCGAACCCGATGCCGCGATCGGCCGGTTCCGCGGGAGCGCCAGATCCGGGCCCGTTCAAGCAAAAGGGGTCGGCGATCCGCCAACCCCTTGCGCTGTCGAGCTGAATGGATGGTACCACCGCCCCGGCTCGAACGGGGGACCCCCAGATCCACAATCTGGTGCTCTAACCAACTGAGCTACGGCGGCACTGGCGGGCGGTGTATCGTGGCCCGCGGCAGTTTTCAAGGCATCCGCGCGCAGGGATGTGGGGCCGGTGGACACAGGGCCGATTCGGCGCCCGGGCCCTGCGCGGGATGCCGCGACCGCGACGTCGCGCCGTGCCGACGCGGGCGACCGGATGGCCGGCATGGCCCGGCGGCTCTGCCCCGCACCAGGGTCCGGAGCCGCGCTCCGCCGGGGCGGGTGCGTTTGCAACGTGGACGGCCGGGGCTCTAACTGCGACCGGAAGGCCGACGCGTCGCTGGGACCGCGTCGCGCTGATCCGGGGGCGACGAGACGGACCGTGAGCGCGCGACAGCCAGCGGCGGCCGCGGGCGGGGGCAGGCCTCCGCCGAAACGCCAGGGCGGGCGCAGGCCCGGCCGGGCCGCCGCGCCCGTCGGCGCTGGACCGGTGCGGGCCTCGTCCAGGCCCCGGGGCGGCTGCGCAGCCTCGTCCGCCGCAGCGAGGGCGGCCTCGTGGCGCTCGCGACGCTCGTCGGCTGCGTCTCGGGGATTGCCGTCTCCGCCATGACCTGGGTCACCCAGACCCTGCGCGAGCTGCTCTACGGATTGCCCGCGGGAACGCGGCTCAGCGCGGCCGACGCCGTGACGCCGACGCTCCTGCTCGTGGGGCCCTGCCTCGGCGGCGCGCTGCTGGGGCTGGTGATCCTCGCCGCCGCTTATCTGCGCGGGCCCCGCAAGCGCCCGGCGATCGACCCGATCGAGGCCAATGCCCTGCATGGCGGCCGCATGTCCCTGCGCGACAGCGTCTACCTCGCCCTGCAGAACGTGATCTCGAACGGGTGCGGCGCCTCGGTGGGTCTGGAAGCCGGCTACACGCAGATCGCCTCCGGCCTGGCCTCGCGGCTGGGGATCGCCTTCGAGGTGCGGCGCAGCGACCTGCGCACCCTGGTCGGCTGCGGCGCGGCCGGCGCGATCGCGGCGGGGTTCGGCGCGCCGCTGGCCGGCGCGTTCTACGCCTTCGAGCTGATCATCGGCACCTATTCCATCGCCACGCTCACGCCGGTGGTGGTCGCGGCGCTGTGCGGCAACCTCGTCTCCCGGTCGCTGATCGAGACGCAGCCGCTGGTCGACCTCGGCGACATGCAGGCGGTCACGACCTCGCACGTCACCAGCATGGAGATCCTGCCGAGTCTCGCCCTCGGGCTGGTCTGCGCGGCCCTCGGCATCCTGATCATGCGCGGAGTGACCCTGGTGGAGCGGTTGGTCCAGGCCTCCGGCCTGCCGCGGGCGGCCGCCCCGGCCTTCGGAGGCCTGTGCGTCGGCGCCCTGGCCCTGCTGGCGACGCCGCAGGTGCTCTCGGGCGGCCACGGCGCCCTGCACATGCATTTCGCCGCCGAAGGCCAGGGCCACGGGATCGCGGCGCTCGCCGCTCTGTTCGCCGCCAAGGCCACGGCCTCGGCGATCTCGATCGGCTCCGGATTCCGGGGCGGCCTGTTCTTCGCCTCGCTGTTCCTCGGCGCCATCGCCGGCAAGCTGTTCGCGGCCCTGGCCCCCGAGCTGGTGCCGCCGCTCGCGCAGTTCGGCCTCACGCCGCTGGCCTACGCGGTGATCGGTATGAGCGCGCTCGCCGTGGCGATCATCGGCGGCCCGCTGACCATGACGTTCCTGGCCCTGGAGGTCACCGGCAGCCTGCCGATCACTGGGGTCGTGCTGGCGGCGGTGATCGCGTCCTCGCTGACCGTGCGCAAGACCTTCGGCTACTCCTTCGCCACCTGGCGCTTCCACCTGCGCGGCGAGAGCATCCGCAGCCCCCACGATGTCGGCTGGATCCGCTCGCTGACCGTGGGCCGGCTGATGCGCCGGGACCCCGGCACCGTGGCGGTCGAGACGCCGCTGCCCACCTTCCTGCGGGCGCATCCGCTCGGCTCGCCCTCCCGGGTGATCGCGGTCGACGGGCGCGGGCGCTATGCCGGCATCGTCAACGTCCCCGAGGCGCACGCGGCCGCGCGGGACGCCGCCGCCGACGCCCAGCCGGTGCTCGCCGACCTGCTGCTCCACGCCGGCGACTTCCTGACGCCCAGCATGAACGCCAAGGATGCCGCCGCCGCCTTCGACCGCACCGAGAGCGAGGCGCTCGCGGTGGTCGACGGGCCCGAGACCCGCAGGGTGCTGGGCCTGCTCACCGAGAGCCACACGCTCAAGCGCTACAGCGACGAACTCGACCGCCAGCGCCGGGCCATGGCGGGGGAAACCGACTGATTGTCAGGCCGGGGTGTTGACCGCACACAGGCGAGCAACAATCACCCTGGCGCCTGCAACCAGGGGTCCGCAAGGCCCGAACGCCGTAACCCGTGGAGGATCCATGCCCGGCCAAGAGACAAGCCCGCAGACCGGCCAGCAGCGCCGCTATCGCATCGCGGTCATCCCCGGCGACGGCATCGGCAAGGAAGTGGTGCCCGAGGGCGTGCGCGTGCTGGAGCAGGCCGCCAAGCGGCACGGTTTCAGCCTCCAGCTCGACTGGTTCGATTTCGCGAGCTGCGACTACTACGAGAAGCACGGCCGGATGATGCCGGAGGACTGGAAGCCGCAGATCGAGACGCACGACGCGATCTATTTCGGCGCGGTCGGCATGCCCGAGCGGGTGCCCGACCACATCTCGCTGTGGGGCTCGCTGATCCTGTTCCGGCGCGAGTTCGACCAGTACGCCAACCTGCGCCCGGTGCGGCTGATGCCGGGAGTGAAGTGCCCGCTGGCCGACCGCAAGCCGGGCGACATCGACTTCTGGGTGGTCCGGGAGAACACCGAGGGCGAGTACTCGAATGCCGGCGGCCGGATGTTCGCCGGCACCGACCGGGAATTCGCCCTGCAGGAGACGATCATGACCCGCCACGGGGTCGACCGGGTCCTGAAATTCGCCTTCGAGCTGGCCCAGAAGCGCCCGAACAAGCACCTGACCTCGGCCACCAAGTCGAACGGCATCTCGATCACCATGCCGTACTGGGACGAGCGGGTGAAGGAGATGGCCAAGGCCTATCCCGATGTGCGGTGGGACCAGTACCACATCGACATCCTGACCGCGCATTTCGTCCTGAACCCGGACCGGTTTGACGTGGTGGTGGCCTCGAACCTGTTCGGCGACATCCTGTCGGACCTCGGGCCCGCCTGCACGGGCACGATCGGCATCGCGCCGTCGGGCAACATCAACCCGGAGCGGGTGCACCCGTCGGTGTTCGAGCCGGTCCACGGCTCGGCGCCCGACATCGCCGGCCAGGGCATCGCCAACCCGATCGGCCAGATCTGGTCGGGCGCGATGATGCTGGAGCATCTCGGGGAGCACGCCGCGGCCGCCGAGATCGTCAGCGGGATCGAGCGGGTGCTCTCGGAGCGGACGCTGCGGACCCGTGACCTCGGCGGCAACGCCGATACGGAGGCCTGCGGCAAGGCGGTGGCAGAGGCGCTGGGCTAGGCCCCGGCCCCTCTCCTCGCGCGTTCCGGGTCCCGCCGTCGCCCCGGACGCGGGGGCGGGCCCGCAGACAGGATCGTCGTCCCGGTGCTGGGCTCCCCGCCGGGACCGGCCGCCCCCGCCCTCCTGCCGGAACGCCGCAGACGCGCCCGCCCCCCTGATCATCGCGCCGGCGCGCCATACCTTGGAGCAAATCCAGGGTGTCGGTGTTTCCCTGGGGCATCCCGCCCGCGACGGGCCGGCCCGTGCCGGTCCTCTCCCTGCCCCAGGCCGGGAGATCGGGATGCAGCGTTCGCGACGTGATGATCTGAACCGGAGAGACTTGATGGTGGGAGCTACCGCCGCGGCCGGCGCGCCCGAGGGCGCAGGTGCCGGGACCGTACGGACCGACGAACCGGTCCTCGCGAAGGTCACCCTGACGGTGAACGGCCAGCGCCGGGACCTCGAACTCGATACCCGGACCAGCCTGCTCGACGCGGCGCGCGAGCATCTGCACCTGACCGGTTCCAAGAAGGGCTGCGACCACGGCCAGTGCGGCGCCTGCACGATGATCGCCGACGGCCGACGCATCAACGCCTGCCTGACGCTGGCGGTCATGTACCAGGGCGCCGAGATCACCACGATCGAGGGGCTCGGCCAGCCGGACCACCTGCACCCGATGCAGGCGGCCTTCGTGAAGCACGATGGCTACCAGTGCGGCTACTGCACGCCGGGCCAGATCTGCTCGGGCGTCGCCGTCCTCGAGGAGATCAAGGCCGGCATCCCGAGCCACGTGACCGCGGACCTCGAGGCCGCCCCCCAGGTGACGGAGGCCGAGATCCGCGAGCGCATGAGCGGCAACATCTGCCGCTGCGGCGCCTATTCCAACATCGTCGAGGCGATGACCGAGGTCGCGGGAGCGCGGGCATGAAGTCCTTCACCTACGAGCGCCCCGGCACGCCGGCGGAAGCTGCCGCGGCCGTCGCCGCCACGCCCGACGCCAAGTTCATCGCCGGCGGCACCAACCTGCTCGACCTGATGAAGCTGCAGATCGAGACGCCGCGCCACCTCGTGGACGTGAACGGCCTCGGACTCGACACGGTCGAGCCGACCGAAGAGGGCGGCCTGCGCATCGGCGCGCTGGTGCGCGACACCGACCTCGCCGCCCATCCGCGGGTGCGCAAGGATTACGGGGTCTTGAGCCGGGCGCTGCTCGCGGGGGCCTCGGGCCAGCTGCGCAACAGGGCGACCACCGCCGGCAACCTGCTCCAGCGGACGCGCTGCCCGTATTTCTACGACACCGCGCAGGCCTGCAACAAGCGCGCGCCCGGCTCCGGCTGCGCGGCCCTCGATGGCGTGAACCGGTCGCTGGCGGTGATCGGCGGCAGCGAGGCCTGCATCGCCACGCATCCCGGCGACATGGCGGTGGCCATGCGCGTGCTCGACGCCACCGTCGAGACGGTCGACGCCGCCGGCAGCGGGCGCAGCATCCCGATCGCCGAGTTCCACCGCCTGCCCGGCGACGAGCCGCAGCGCGACACCACCCTCAAGCCCGGCGAGCTGATCACCGCGGTGACGCTGCCGAAGCCGGTCGCCGGCACGCATATCTACCGCAAGGTCCGCGACCGCGCCTCCTACGCCTACGCGCTGGTCTCGGTGGCGGCGATCCTGGGCAAGGACGGCAGTGGCCACGTCGCCTTCGGCGGCGTCGCCCACAAACCCTGGCGGGTGGAGGCGGCCGAAGCCGATCTCCCGAAGGGCGCCAGGGCCGTGACGTCCCGGGTCTTCGCCGACGCCAAGCCGACCCACGAGAACGCCTTCAAGCTGACGCTCGCCGAGCGGACGCTGACCGCCGCGCTCAACCAAGCGAGGGCCTGAGCCATGAAGTTCGACACCCCCGCGGGCCCGAACCCGATCGACCGCCTCAAGGTCGTGGGCCGGCCCACCGACCGCATCGACGGCAAGTACAAGACCACCGGCACCGCACCCTACGCCTACGAGCGCCACGACGTGGCGCCCAACGCCGCCTACGGCTACGTGCTCGGCGCCGGCATCGCCAAGGGCCGCGTGCGCCGGATCGGCACCGCGGCGGCGAAGGCCGCCCCCGGCGTGATCGCGATCGTCACCACCCTCGACACGCCGCGGATCGAGCGCGGCGTGATGAACGTCGCCTACCTGTTCGGCGGCGACGTGATCCAGCACTACCATCAGGCGATCGCCGTGGTGGTGGCCGAGACCTTCGAGCAGGCCCGGGCGGCCTCCTTCCTGGTCGCGGTGGAATACGCCCCGGAGGACGGCGCGTTCGACCTCGCCGAGGCGGCGAAATCGGCCAAGCCGGTCCCGGCCGACAGCGGCGAGGGCAGCGGCGGCGACGGCGAGGAGCGGGTCGGCGATTTCGAGGGCGCGTTCGCGCAGGCCCCCGTGACGCTCGACGCGACCTACACGACCGCCGACGAGAGCCACGCCATGATGGAGCCGCACGCCACGACCGCGGCCTGGGACGGCGACAAGGTCACGCTCTGGACCTCCAACCAGATGATCGGCTGGGGCCACGGCAGCCTCGCCAAGATGCTCGGCCTGCCCAAGGAGAAGGTCCGGCTCGACGCGCCGTTCGTCGGCGGCGGCTTCGGCGGCAAGCTGTTCGTGCGCGCCGACGCGGTCCTGGCGGCGCTCGCCGCCAAGGCGGCGGGGCGGCCCGTAAAGGTGGCGCTGACGCGCCCGCTCATCGCCAACAACACCACCCACCGGCCGGCCACGATCCAGCGGGTGCGGATCGGCGCGACCCAGGACGGCACCATCACGGCGATCGCTCACGAGAGCACGTCCGGCAACCTGCCGGACGGCGATCCCGAGACGGCGGTGAACCAGACCAAATTCCTCTACGCGGGGGCGAACCGCCTGACCGCCATGAAGCTCGCCCATCTCGACCTGCCCGAGGGCAACGCCATGCGGGCGCCGGGCGAGGCGCCGGGCTTGGCGGTGCTCGAGATCGCCATGGACGAGATGGCCGAGAAGCTCGGCCTCGACCCGGTGGAATTCCGCATTCGGAACGACACCCAGGTCGATCCGAACCAGCCGGACCGCCCGTTCTCGCACCGCGACCTCGTCGGTTGCCTGAAGCTCGGCGCCGAGAAGTTCGGCTGGGCCAAGCGCAACCCGAAGCCCGGGCAGGTCCGGGAGGGCCAGCGGCTCATCGGCCTCGGCATGGCGGCGGCGTTCCGCAACAACATGGTGCTGAAGTCGGGTGCCCGGGTGCGGCTCGATCGCGACGGCAGAGTCACGGTCGAGACCGATATGACCGATATCGGTACCGGCAGCTACACGATCATCGCGCAGACCGCGGCCGAGATGATGGGCGTGCCCCTCGACCGCGTCGTGGCGCGGCTGGGCGACTCGGACTTCCCGGTCTCGTCGGGCTCGGGCGGCCAGTTCGGCGCCAACTCGCCGACCGCGGGCGTCTACGCGGCCTGCGTGAAGCTGCGGGAGGCCGTCGCGCAGAAGCTCGGCTTCAACGCCACCGACGCGGTGTTCGAGGACGGCGAGGTCCGCGCCGGCAACCGCGCGATCCCGCTCGCCCAGGCCGCGGCCGACGGCGAGCTGGTGGCCGAGGACGCGATCGAATTCGGCAAGATCTCGAAGGTGCAGCAGGTCTCGACCTTCGGGGCGCATTTCGCCGAGGTCGCGGTGGACGCCTATACCGCGGAGGTGCGGGTCCGGCGGATGCTGGCGGTCTGCGCGGCCGGGCGGATCCTCAACCCGAAATCCGCCCGCAGCCAGGTGATCGGCGGCATGGTCATGGGCACCGGCGCGGCCCTGATGGAGGAGCTGGCCGTCGACACCAAGCGCGGCTTCTTCGCCAACCACGACCTGGCCGGCTACGAGGTGCCGGTCCATGCCGACATCCCGCACCAGGAGGTGTTCTTCCTCGACGAGGTCGACCCGATGTCCTCGCCCATGAAAGCGAAGGGCGTGGGCGAGCTCGGCATCAGCGGGGTCGGCGCCGCGGTGGCGAACGCGATCTACAACGCCACCGGCATCCGCGTGCGCGACTACCCGATCACCCTCGACAAGCTCCTCGAGCGCATGCCGGACGCGGCCTGAGCGTCACGCGGGGACGTCCACGGCGGATGTCCCCGCTTCGCGGCGCATCATCCAGAGAGGTGGTCTGCGGCCTCCCGGATGGTGCATGATCAAGGCTCCAAGCAGCGTTGCCTCGTCCGGCCCACGGTCCGCGGCCGGGAAGCACCGACGATTTTGATGGACCCGACGCCCCCTCTCCCGTGCGGGCGGATCGCTGGCCGCGCCGCGCCCTCCCCGCCTGCGGGCTCCGGGCGACACCGGCTGGAACATTCATCTCCCAACATGGGATGATCCCCGCTGTCCTCCCGAAACGCCGAAGGCGAGCCCGGACCCGACGGGGCACGCTAGAGGCGGGCAATCCAGAACCGCAGGTGGTGCAAGGTCTGCGCGCATCGGCGGCTCTGGATTCCGGGCTCCGCTGCGCGGCCCCGGAATGACGAGGCGGGAGCCTTAGAACCGGCGCCATTCTGGCGACACCCGCTTAGGTCCGAGGCGGCGTCCAGACCGCGTCCCGGACCTGGATGGCGCGCGGGATCAGCCCGAGCCGGTGAAATCGGTCGGCCGTCGCCTGCTGCTTGGCGAGGAGCGCCTCCGTGACCGGGCCGACGCCGAATTCAGTGCGGTCGGCGACGCCCTTCTCGATCGCGTACGGCACGCCCGTGACGGTCGCGAGCGCCTGCGCCACCTGATCCCGGTGGACCTCCGCCCAGGAAGCCGCCTCCGCCATGCCCTCTACAGCCGCCGTCACGATCCCGGGATACCGGTCGGCGAAGGTGCGGCTGGCCAGGAAGAAGTCCGACACGGCGTGCGTCTGCCGGGAGGTCGTGAGGATCCGCGTGTCGTTCTGCGCCTGCGCCAGGGCGAGATACGGATCCCAGATCACCCAGGCCTCGACGCTGCCATTCGCGAAAGCGGGGCCGGCATCGGAGGGCAGCAGGTAAGCCGGCTTGACGTCGGAGATGCTGAGGCCCGCCTTCTCGAGCGCCGTCACCAGCAGGTTGTGGGAACTGGTGCCGCGCCCGACCGCGACCGTGCGGCCCTTGAGATCCGCCACGGTCCGGATCGGCGAGCCTGCCTTCACCACGATGGCCTCGCCGTCGCCGGACAGCACCGAGGCGCCGACATAGACGAGGGTGCTGCCGGCCGCCTGGGCGAAGCCGAAGTCGAGGCTGCCGGCGTTGAGCGCTTCGAGCAGCGGCGGTCCGGCCTGGAACTCGACCCAGCGCACCGCGATGCCCTGCGGCGCCAAGCGCTTCTCGATGGTCCGCTGCTGGCGAGCCACCACGACCACGCCGACCTTCTGGTAGCCGATCCGAAACTCTTTGGGTGCCGCCTGCGCGGCCGCGCCCGTCGCGGTCGCGAGGCCGGCGCCGAGGGCAACAAGCAGAGCCGCGACCCGGCGTCGTGTGGTCGTCACGCGGAGATCTCCTTGCAGACGGGCGGGCGCTCGGCCCTGCACGAACCGGCCGACCCTGAATCACGGCAGGCCCATCCGGAGCATCGCCAAGATATCCCCCGGCCCGCAGAAAGAGGTTCCGTATTTTCAGGGCAGACCGGAACGTCTTTCCAAGGCCGCCTCCATAACGGGAGCGCCGACCTGTGCTTCTCCGTTACTGAGCTGCCGTCGATCCTGCAGATCCGCCGAGGCTGCGCAGCAAGACTTGCCCGGCACGACCGGGCCGGTTCGGGACATGAGACCCATCCGGCGGATCGAAGACCTGCGCAACTGGAGCCGGTACGCCGGATAATGGCGGCCCGCCTGCGGCCATCCCGGTCACGGTTCGTAGCGCATTGCCACGTTGCAGCGGGCGTAACGCCGTCCGAAGCGGTCCATGATCTCGGCATCGTGCCGGAACCCGACCTTCTCGTAGAGATGGATCGCCGCCGCGCACGCGGTGTTGGTCAGCAGGTAGAGCGTCTCGATGTCCATCGTCCCGGCGCGGGCTAGGACGGCGCGCAGCAGGTGCTCGCCGGCCTTCAATCCGCGTGCCCGCTCCGACACCGCCATCTTGGTGAGCTCGAAGCAGCCCGGACTGGTGGTCATCAGTGCGCAGGTGCCGACGACACCCAGACCCTCGGCCTCGACGAACAGGATGAGACCACCCCGATCCAGGATCTCGCCGCGCGGGTCGGACAGGATCCGGCGGTCGTTCTCCTCCAGGGCGAACATCGCCGCGATCCACTCGGCGTTGATGGCGTAGAAGGCCTCGGCCAGATCGTCCGCATAGTCGCGGATCGTGAGCGCCGGCCGCTCGCCGCTCCCGCGGGGGCCGGCCTGGACGCGCGCCGCGAAGGCGCGGTCATCGAGCCGGCGCTCCAGCCCGGCGAGCTGGTCCAGCAGCGGACCGGTCAGGCCGTCGCACAGGTCGGTCACGGCCGCGTGGACCCGGGGCCACAGCGTCGCCTTGGCGCGCGCCATCAGCGCCTGCCCGGCGGCGCTGAGCGACAGGGCCTTCTGGCGCAGGTCGCGGTCGGAGCGGGTCTCGGTCAGGAGCCCGGCTTCCACGAGGCTCGCCGCCGTGCGGGTGACGGCCGGCTGGCTCACACCGAGAGCAAGGGCGGCATCGTTGACGGTCATGGGGCCGTAGCGATCGACCGCGGCGAGGAGCGGGAATTGCGCCGGCTGAATCCCGAGCCCCTCCTCCCGCAGGATCTTGGTCGCGTCCCCCTGGAACCGGTCGGACAGGCGCTTGAGGCGGCTGCCGAGGAACAGGGGCCCCAGGTCGTGCAGTATGTCGGCGCTCATGGCATCGCTCCTGAGCGCGATATACATAACGCGTTATGGATATGGCAAGCCGGCCCCGGGCGCGTCGCCGGAGCGCTGCCGCCTTCAGCTGCCGATGAAGGTCGCCAGCTCCTCCGGCGTGCCGAGCGGGAAGGCCGCCTTCAGGTGGTCGAGGAAGGCCGACACCCGCGCGCTCAGCAGCCGGCGCGACGGGTAGAGCGCCCACAGCGCGATCTCCGGGCCGTCCGCATCGCCCCAATGCACCAGCGTGCCGGCCGCGAGATCGCGGCCGACCAGCGAGACCGGCAGGCAGGCGGCGCCGGCGCCCGCCCGGACCGCGTCGCGCACCATGATCAGCGAGGACAGGTGCAGGACCGGATCGACCGCGATGCGCACCCGGCCTGTCGGTCCCGTCACGGTCCAGGCGGACACGGGATCGCTCCCGCCGCGCAGGACGGCCGGGACGGCAGCGCCGTCCACGCCGCGATCGAGACCCGGGCTCGCGACCACGACGAGCCGGTCGCGCAGGAAGATCCGCCCGACCAGGCTGTCATCCGGGTCCGGATTGACTCGGATCACGAGGTCATAGCCCTCCTCGACCATGTCGACGGCGCGATCCTCCGTCGTCACCTCGAGCCGGACCTCCGGAAATCGCCCGGCGAATCCGGCGGCGAGCCGGCCCATGGCGGTCTGCGAGAACAGCAGCGGGGCGCTGATCCTCAGGCGCCCCCGCGGGTTGCGTCCGCCCGCCGCGATCCCCGCCGCAACCTCCTCAAGCTCGGTCAGCAGGGCACCGGAGCGTGCGTGGAGCGCCCGCCCCTCCTCGGTGAGCGTCAGGATGCGCGTCCCGCGTTCCAGCAGGCGCAAGCCCAGGCTGCCCTCCAGCTCCGCGACCCGGCGGGACAGCGTGGCCTTCGGGCGTCCGGTGGCCCGGGCGGCGCGTCCGAACCCGCCGTGGCGGGCGACCAGGTTGAAATCGGCGAGGGCGAGGAGATCCATCCGTTCCACCAGCGAGACAGTGCATCCCAATATACCGTCTATTGGCGCACAGGTGGATCACGCATCTTCGGGCTGTCCACGACATCAACCCGGAGTGCTCCCATGACCATCCTCGTAACCGGCGCCACCGGCACGGTCGGCCGCCACGTCGTCGCGCAGCTCGTGCAGCAGGGGGCGGAGGTTCGAGCCCTCGTCCGCGATCCCGCCAAGGCCGATCTGCCGGCCGGAATCGCCGTCGTGCAGGGCGACCTGCTGGATGTCGACGCGCTGCGGAATGCCCTGTCGGGCGTCTCCACCCTGTTCCTGCTGAACGCGGTGGTGCCCGACGAGGTCTCGCAGGCGCTGATCGCGCTCAATCTCGCCCGGGAGGCCGGCATCGAGCGGATCGTCTACCTGTCGGTGATCCACAGCGACGCCTACGTGAACGTGCCGCACTTCGCCGGCAAGTTCGCCGTCGAGCGCATGATCGAGCGGATGGGCTTCGGCGCCACCATCCTGCGCCCCGCCTACTTCTTCAGCAACGATCTGACGATCAAGGACGTGGTGCTGGGCCACGGCGTCTACCCGATGCCGGTCGGCAGCAAGGGTCTGGCGATGATCGACGTGCGGGACATCGGCGCGATCGCGGCCCGCGAACTCCTGCGCCGCGAGCAGGCCCCCGGGCCGCTCCCGCTCGACCGGATCAACCTCGTCGGTCCGGACACGCTGACCGGCGCGGATGTCGCGGCGATCTGGTCGGAGGTGCTGGCGCGCCCGGTCGCCTATGGCGGCGACGACACCGCCCGGTTCGAGCAGACCCTGCGGGCCTTCATGCCGGGCTGGATGGCCTTCGACATGCGCCTCATGGCCGAGCGCTTCCTCACCGACGGCATGCTGCCCGAGGCCGGCGACGTCGCGCGCCTGACCGGGCTGCTCGGCCGGCCGCTGCGCAGCTACCGCGCCTTCGCGGCCGAGACCGTGTCCGCAACCGGGGTCTCGGCCTGAGCGCCGGATGCCGATTCCGGGCCGGGGCGTGCGGCCCCGGTCGTTTCGACCGTTACCGGGCCGGTCAATCCGGCCGGCGCTACGCGGAGGCCCCGTCGAAGGGGCCGAGATAGTCGCGCTTGCCGACCGGGACGCCCCTGTGCCGCAGGATGTCGTAGGCCGTGGTGACGTGGAAGAAGAAGTTCGGCAGCGCGAACTGGAGGACGTAGCGGTCGGCGGACAGCGTCTGCTGGAACGCGCCGCCGCCGAAGGTGACCGCCTGCGTCTCGCGGCCCGCGAAGGCGTCTGGCGGCAGCGTGCCGAGATAGGCGATCGTGTCCGCGCAGCGCGCCCGCAACTGGTCGAACGTGGTCTCCGCGTCCGCGAAGGACGGGGCCTGCCTGCCGGTGAGCCGCGCGCCGCCGAACTTCGCAGTGTCGGAGGCGCGCTGCACCTGGCCGGCCAGCGTCAGCATGTCGGGCGCGAGCCGCGCCTCGATATAGGTTTCGGGTGCCGCGCCGGTCTCGGACGCGTGCGCCTCCGCCTTGTCGAGCAGGGTCGACAGGATCGTCAGCCCGCGCGTGAACACCGGGATCGAGGCGTCGTACAGGGTCAGGGGCATCGCGGACCTTCTCGAATGCGGGGCGTCTGGCCGGCGTCCCGAAGCGGCGCGCGGGTCATGCGGGAACGAGGCCGGTCCCGGCGTGCGGTTTGTCACACCGGCCGCGTCCACGGCAGCGGCGTGCCCGTCAGGCGGCGAGCTGTCCGATGGCGTCGCGCGCCGCCTCCATCGCGTGGGTCTTGGTCTGCTCGCCGGCCGCCAGACCCTCGACCAGCACGAATTCGGGCGCGATGCCCAGGAACCCGAAGACCGCGCGCAGGTAGCTCTGGGCGTGCTCCGCCGAGATCATCGCGGTGTCCGGACCGTAGAAGCCGCCGCGAGCCAGCGCGACGATCACGCGCTTGCCGCGCATCAGGCCCTCCGGGCCGCCCGCGCCGTACCTGAAGGTCCGGCCCGGAACGGCCAAGCGATCGATCCAGGCCTTGAGCTGCGAGGGGATGCCGAAATTGTACATCGGGGCCCCGACCACCACGATGTCGGCGGCCAGGAACTCCTCAAGGAGCCGGTCGCTGGCGTCGCGCCGGGACTGCCCGGCGGCGTCGAGCGCGCCCGCCAGGGCCGCCCGGGGATGGGCGCTCGGCAGCGTCGCCAGCGTCAGGTGCGGCAGGTCCGCCTCGGCGAGGTCGCGGTACGTGACCTCCGCCGCGACGCCCGCCGTCACCCTTCGGACGATCAGGGCCGACAGCTCGCGCGAGACCGAGCCGGCCCCGAGAATGCTGCTATCCACGTGCAGGAGTTTCATATCGGAACCCGGTTCCTGTTTGTGACCGGGCGATGATATGAGCTTGGCTGGGCGCCGCAAGACGGCACAGATTTGATACCGAGGTTACATGGATGTGACCGAGTCGACCGTCTCGCCGTCCTCGGATTGCCGCCGGGTCTCGCAGGTCCTGTCCCGTATCGGCGACAAGTGGAGCGTGCTCGTCATCATGCTGCTGCATCGCGGACCGCACCGCTTCAGCGCATTGAAGCGCAGCATCGGCGGGATCTCGCAGCGGATGCTGACGCTGACCTTACGGAACCTGGAGCGGGACGGCCTGGTGAGCCGCACCGTCACGCCGTCGATCCCGCCCCGGGTCGATTACGAGCTGACCGAGATGGGACGTTCCCTGGCCGAGCCGGTGAAGGCGCTGGGGGCCTGGGCCTTCCAGCATCTCGACGCCATCGGTGCCGCGCAGACCCGGTACGACGGGCAGGCGGACCCCTGAGACGGCCACCGGACCAGTGCGCCTGCGCCGCCCGACGTGCCGCCCGGCACCTCGCCCGATGCGCGGCGCGGATCTTTGATCTGGGTTGGGATTTGTCCGATGATGACCGACTCGCCCGCCCCTTCGACTCCTTACGCCCTCGTCGTCGACGACGACGGCCTCATCCGCATGGATGCGATGGATATGCTGGAGGATGCGGGGTTCCGGACCTTCGAGGCCAGCGACGGCGACACGGCGATCGCGCTGCTCGCCCAGAACCATGCCCTGATCGTCCTGCTGTTCACCGACGTGCAGATGCCGGGCTCCCGCGACGGCTTCGCGGTCGCGCGGGAGACGGCCCGCCAGTGGCCGCACATCGCCATCGTGGTGGCGTCCGGTCAGGTCCAGCCCGGCCCGGACGACATGCCCGACGGGGCGCGCTTCATCGGCAAGCCGTTCACGGCCGACATGGTGCACGACCATCTCAAGGAGATCCTGCCGGACGGTCAGAAGCCGGAGCCGCTGCGCGATTAGGCTCGGTCGGGATCGCGACCTGTAGCCGGGCAGCTGGCAGCATCCCGCACGATCCCGGCTTCTGCGAACCGGCGGGGGCCGGTACACAGGACCGAGGATCCGGCGCCTGAGGGATGCACCCGCGATGATCGAGCTGTACGCCTGGAACACGCCCAACGGTCGCAAGATCAGCGTGGCCCTCGAGGAGATGGCGCTGCCCTACCGGGTCACGCCGGTGGACATCACCCAGGGCGCGCAGCACGAGCCGGCCTTCCTGGCGATCAGCCCGAACAACCGGATCCCCGCCATCGCCGACCCCGACGGGCCGGACGGCGCGCCGATCTCGGTGTTCGAATCCGGCGCGATCCTGCTGTACCTCGCCGAGAAAACCGGCCGGTTCCTTCCGGAGGACCGGCGGCAGCGCGTCGCCGCGCTGGAATGGCTGATGTGGCAGATGGGCGGCTTCGGGCCGATGCCCGGTCAGGTCCACCATTTCCTGACCGTCGATCCGGCGAACCGGGCCTACGGGCTGGAGCGCTACCAAAAGGAGACGCGGCGGCTCTACGGCGTCCTGGACCGTCGCCTGGCGCAGGTCGCGTTCGTGGCGGGACCGCTCTCGGTGGCGGATTTCGCGATCCTCGGATGGGCCTGGCGGCACGAGCGCCATCAGGTCAGCCTCGATGCGTATCCGCACGTGCAGCGCTGGTATCAGGCCCTGATGAGCCGGCCGGCCGTGCAGCGCGGTTTCGAGGTTCCCCTGAGCTGAGGCCGGCGCGGCCCCTTCATCGCGACCGCTCAGAGCTTCACACCCTCGAGATAGCCGCGGTTCCAGGTGGGGCTCATCAGGATCTCGTTGATGCACACGGAGGCCGGCAGGCGCGCGACGAACAGGATCGTCTCGGCGAGATCCTCCGCCTGCAGCATCCGCCCCTTGTCCTCCGCCGTCACCGGAACCGGCCGCTTGTCGAGGAGCGGCGTCGCGACCTCGCCGGGGCAGATGCAGCAGGACCGGATGCCGTGGCCGCATTCCTCCTGGTTCAGGCTCTCCGAGAGCGCCACCAGCCCGTGCTTGGCCGCCGAATAGGCCGGCCCGGTCAGCTTGGAGACGTAGCGGCCGGCCCAGGAGGAGACGTGGATGATCAGGCCGCTCCCCTGGGCGCGCATCGCCGGCAGCACCGCCCGCGACGCGTAGAACGGGCCGTTGAGATTGGCGCCGACCACGGCGTCGATGCCGGCTGGCGTGATCGCGTCCCAGCCCCGCTGCGGCACGTTGAGGCCCGCCGCGTTCACCAGCAGGTCGCAGCGCCGGTAGGCGGCCTCCACTGCCTCCCAGGCGCGCTGGACGTCGTCGGCCACGCGCATGTCGGCGGGGGCGACCAGCGCCTCCCCGCCCGCCCCGCGCACGAGCTCGGCGGTGTGCTCAAGCGCCTCGCGCCCCCGTCCGGTGAGCGCGAGCCGCAGCCCGGCCTTCGCCAGCGCCAGGGCAGCCGCCTGTCCGATGCCGGACCCGGCCCCCGTCACCCAGGCGACCTGTCCTCCGATGTCACGCAGCATGCCGGGCTCCCGTTTCTACAGCTTGCCGACGAGCGGGCAGCCCCCCTCGGCCAGGGGGCGGAAGGCCTGCTCGGCTGGGATCGTGTCGAGGAGTTTGTAGAGGTCCCACGGACCCTTCGATTCCGAGGGCGCCTTCACCTCGAACAGGTACATCGGGTGCACCTTGCGCCCGTCCGCCCGGACCGTGCCCTTGCCGAACAGCGGGTCGTCCGTCGGGTTGGCCTTCATCCAGGCCATGGTCGTCTGCGGGTCCGTCGACTTCGTCGCCGCCACCGCCTTCAGGTAGTGCAGCAGCCCAGCATAGACGCCCGCATGGTTCATCGTCGGCATGCTGTTGCCGTTGCGCGGGTAGAACCGCTCGGAGAAGGCCCGCGTCCCAGGGTTGAGGTCCCAGTAGAACGATTCCGTGAGCACCAGCCCCTGCGCGGTCTGCAGGCCGATCGCGTGGACGTCGACGGCGTAGATCAGCAGCGCGGCGAGCTTCTGGCCGCTCTCGGTCAGCCCGAACTCGTGCGCCTGCTTGACCGCGTTGACCGTGTCGCCGCCGGCATTGGCCAGCCCCACCACCTTCGCCCCCGAGGCCTGGGCCTGCAGCAGGAACGAGGAGAAGTCGGTGGCGGGGAACGGGACCCGGGCGGCGCCCAGGACCCGCCCGCCGCCCTTGTCGATCACCGCGGTGGCCTCGTTCTGCAGCGAGAGGCCGAACGCGTAGTCGGCGGTGAGGAAGTACCACGCGTCGCCGCCGCGCTTGAGCATGGCGCCGGCCGTGCCGTGCGCCAGCGCGTAGGTGTCGTAGGTCCACTGGATCGTGTTCGGCGAGCATTGCCGGCCGGTCAGCTCCGTGGTCCCGGCGCCCGAATCGATGAAGACCTTGTTCTTCTCGCGCGTGACCTCGCTCACCGCCAGCGCCACCGAGGAGGTCGGCACGTCGAGGATCGCGTCGACGCCCTCGCGGTCGTACCACTGGCGGGCGACGGCGGCCCCGACATCGGGCTTGTTCTGGTGGTCGGCCGAGACGACCTCGACCTGCACGTCCGGGTTGGTCTTGGCGAAATCCTCGACCGCCATCTGCGCGGCGACGACGGAGCCCTTGCCGCCGGTATCCGCGTAGACGCCGGACATGTCGTTGAGGATTCCGACCTTGACGCGGATCGGCTCGGCGGAAGCCGGCCCGATCAGGGCGGCCAGATTGATCGCGGCCGAGAGAACGCAGCACCGGATCAGCGTCATGGCAGACATTCCTCCGAGGCGGATTTTTTGTTGCCGACAGGAGGGCATGGCTGGCATCCCAGCGTCAAGCACCGGTCCGCGGCGGGATCCGGGCATCGACGCGCCACCCGAACCTGTCGCCTGCGAGGCTCAGAGCATGCGGGCTCTCACGGTCGTGACCACGATCTCGGCCGCGATGACGGTGGCGAAGATGGCGGCGAGCACCACGGCCACCTGATCCCAGTAGAGCAGGTTGAGCGCCGTATCGAGCGCGACGCCGATGCCGCCGGCGCCGACCAGGCCGAGCACGGCCGATTCCCGGATGTTGATGTCCCAGCGGAACAGCGCGATCGACCAGAAGGCCGGCTTCACCTGCGGCCAGTAGCCGAGCAGCAGGGTCGAGAGCCGCCCGGCCCCGGCGGCCTGCAGCGCCTCGATCGAGCCGCGGTTCGCCTCCTCCAGCGCCTCGGCGAACAGCTTGCCGGTGAACCCCACGGAGCGCAGCGCGATCGCCAGCGTGCCGGCGAGCGGCCCCGGGCCGAACACCGCCACGAACAGCAGCGCCCAGACCAGGGAATTCACCGAGCGGGAGGTCACGAACACGAACTTCGCCAGCAGGTTCAGGGGCAGGCTGGGCGTCACGTTCCGCGCCGCCAGCAGCCCGATCGGCACCGCGATGCCGATCGCGATCAGCGTGCCGAGCGTCGCGATGTGCAGCGTCTCGACCAGGGCCCGCAGCGTCGGGCCGACATAGCCGGCATCCATCGGCCACATCCGCCCGAACAGGTCGGCGAGCTGGTCGGGGGCGTCGTAGAGGAATTCGGGGATCACCTCGATCGTGCGCAGGCTCGTCACGAAGGCGGCCACCGCGAACAGCGTGAAGGCGAGCCGCGCGAGGCGCTTACCCAGGGAGAAGCGCTGCCAACGGCGCGGGGCCGGAGCGGCGGAGACGGTCGCGGCGGCGGCGCTCACTGGAACACCTTCCGCGCCCAGCCCGACACGATCTCGGCCACCATGATCAGCGCGACGATCACGATCAGGATCGCCAGCACGACGTCGTAGTCGAAGCGCTGATAGGCGGTGAACAGCGTCGCGCCGATGCCGCCGCCGCCCACGATCCCCACCATGGTCGAGTTCCGGAGGTTGGAATCGAGCTGGTAGGTGGCGAAGCCGATGAAGCGCGGCAGGACCTGCGGCTGCACGCCCATGATCAGCGTGGACAGGAAGCCCGCGCCGGTCGCCCGCACCGCCTCGACCTGCTTCAGGGAGATCTCCTCGATCGCCTCGGCGAACAGCTTCGCGATGAAGCCGACCGAGGCGACGATCAGCGCCATCACGCCGGCCAGCGCCCCGAAGCCGATCGCCTTCACGAACAGGATCGCCACGATGATCGGGTGGAACGAGCGGCACAGGGCGATCAGCGCCCGCGTCGGCCACGTCACCCAGGACGGCATCAGGTTGCGCGCCGCGAGGAAGCCGATCGGCAGGGCGATCACGATGCCGATCACCGTGGCGATCACGGCGATCTGCAGGCTCTCGACGATGCCGGACTGGATCAGCTCCCAGCGCGAGAAGTTCGGCGGGAACATGCGGGCCAGGAACTGCCGGCCATGGCCGAGCCCGCTGGCGAGGCGCTCCGGCACGAAGCCGAGTTGGCTGGCGGCGTAGAGCGCGTAGAGGGCGAGGAGCGCCCAGCCGATCCGCGCCGTCCAGTTCGGACGGAACGCGGCGTCGCGGGGAACGCCCGCGGGAGGTCGTCCGGCGGCGGCGCTCATTCGAGCCAGTTCTCGCCGCCGTAGATGCCGCGCAGGTCCCGCTCGCTCAGGCGGTCGGGCGGCCCGTCATAGACCACGTGGCCGCCCGACATGCCGACGATGCGCGCGGCAAAGCGCTGGGCGAGCGCCACGTTGTGGATGTTGACGACCACCGGCACGCCGCGCTCGGCCGCGAGCCGCGACAGGATCTCCATGATCTCGACGGAGCTCTTCGGGTCGAGGGACGAGGTCGGCTCGTCGGCGAGCACGATCTCGGGCTCCTGCATGATCGCCCGGGCGATGCCGACGCGCTGGCGCTGGCCGCCCGAGAGGGCGTCGGCCCGGCGCGTGGCGAAGCCCGAGAGGCCGACCGCGTCGAGGAGGTCGAAGGCCCGGGCGATGTCGGCCTCGGGGAACCGCCGCAGCCACGCGCGCCAGACCGGCACGTAGCCGAGGCGCCCGCAGAGCAGGTTCTCCATCACGGTCAGGCGTTCGACGAGGTTGTATTCCTGGAACACCATCCCGATCCGGCGCCGCGCCTGGCGCAAGCGGCGGCCGGAGAGCTGGGCGAGATCCTCGCCGCGGAACAGGATCTCCCCCGACGTCGGCTGCACGAGGCGGTTGATGCAGCGGATCAGGGTGCTCTTGCCGGTCCCCGACGGCCCGATGATCGCGGTGAGGCCGGTGCCCGGCACCACGAGGTCGATGCCCTTCAGGACCGGCTGGCCGGGCCGGTACTCCTTGGTGAGCCCACGGATCACCAGGGCGCGCGGATCGTCCGCCCGGACGCCCGCGTCCGGCCCGGCGGTGGGCCCGCGCAGCGCGGTTCCCGCGGTCACGGCTTGCCCGTGCCGTCGGCCTTCTTGCGCGCCGCCTCGGCCTCGCGGGCGGCCTCCCGCTCGTAGGCGGTCTTGTTGTAGGGCGTGCCCGATTCCTCCGCGACCTTGCGGACGATCGCCCAGTCCTTGAGGTAGGTGATCGGCGCGAAGCGGTCGTCGCCCTCGAAATCCTTCACCATGTCGGGCGGGAAGCGGAAATCGTAGAAGCACTGCTTCAGCTTCTCGGCGAGTTCCGGCTTGAGGTCGTGGGCGTAGGCGAAGCCCGAGGTCGGGAACTTCTCGCTCGTGTAGATCACCCGGTAATCGTCGCCCTTGATCGTGCCGCGGGCGACCATCCGGTAGAATACGTCGGAGGCCACCGGCGCCGCGTCGTAATCGCCGGTGCCGACGCCCAGCGCCGACTTGTCGTGGCCGCCGGAGTAGATGAGCTTGTAATCCTCGCCCGGCTTCAGGCCCTGCTCGGGGAACAGCGCCTTGGGGGCGAGATTGCCGGAATTCGATGACGGGGCGGTGTGGGCGACCCGCTTGCCCTTGAGGTCGGTGAGCGTCTTGTACGGGCTGTTCGCCTTCACCACGACGATGAGGTTGTAGCCCTCGGCGCCCTTCTCGGTGCCCTTGGCGGCGAACGGGATCGCGCCGGCCATGTTGACGGCGAAGCCGAGCGGGCCCGTCGAGAAGCCCGCCACCGTGAGCCGGCCGGAGCGCATCGCCTCGATCTCGGCCGAGTTCGACTGGACGGGGTAGTAGACGACCCGCTTGCCCGTGCACTGGCTCAGATAGGTGGTGAACGGCTTGAAGGAATTCTCGTAGACCGCGGGATCCTCGACCGGTGTGTAGGCGAACACGATGACGCTGGGATCGCGGGTCTTCGCCGGCACATCGGCGACGAGGTCCTTGTTGGCGTCGCAGTACGCGTCGTCGAGCTGGCCGCGATTGGGGCAGTCGTCGGCCTTGGCGGGCGACACCGAACCCAGTCCCCAGAGCAGCGCCAGGGCGGCACCGTATCGGGCGATTGTCACGCGGTTTCCTCCATGCGGAGCAAGGCCTTAGGCCGCTCCGCCGTGTTGCCGCTCGATCCAGGCCGAGCTTGAGCCGGCAAACTTGTAGGCGTCGGCTTCCGGATTGCGCAAGGCCGCGGGCGCGGCGGTTCTTGAGGGATGGGGTGTGGTGACAGGTTCCGTCGATCCGCGGCCCGCCCGCCTCGCGGCATCGAACCGCGTTCCCCGGCGGCGCGCCAGGATCGAGATCGCGTCCCTCGATCAGGAATTCGCTTGGGCTGCCGGCCATGCCGTCATTCCGGGGCGCCGCAGGCGCGCCCGGAATCCAGAACCACCGACGGAGCAAGGCATTGGCGCGTCGGCGGCTTTGGATCCCGGGCTCCGCTGCGCGGCCCCGGGATGACGGTGCGCAGGACCAACCCCGGGCGGCCAAGTCCACGCGGATCGGGACGCGATCAGCCTACACGGCGGCGAGCAGCCCCTCCCCCAGGAAGCTCTCGGGCCCCGCGACCCCCGGCAGGGCGAAGAAGTAGCCGCCGCCGACCGGGCGGATGTACTCCTCGAGGCCCTCGCCGGAGAGGCGGTTCTGGACGGTGATGAAGCCGGCCGCGAGGTCGGCCTGATAGCAGACGAACAGCAGGCCCATATCGAGCTGCCCGGCCGTGGTCAGCCCGCGGGAGTAATTGTAGCTGCGACGCAGGATCAGGCTGCCCTCGGTGCCGGGCAGGCGCGGGTTGGCGAGGCGGATATGGGCAGCGAGCGAGATGGCCTCGCCGTCCGGATCGGCCGCGTAGTCGGGGGTGTCGCGCTCGTGGCCCTGCCGGAGCGGCGCGCCGCTGCCCTTGTGCCGGCCGATGATCGCCTCCTGCTCGCCGAGCGGCGTGCGGTCCCAGCGCTCGGCGAGGGTGCGGATGATCCGCACCACGGTAGCTGCCCCCCGCCGTCCAGGCCGGCTCGTCCTGCCCCGCCGCCACCCAGACGTAGCGGTCCATCAGCCGGGAATCCCGAACGTCGAGATTGGCGGTGCCGTCCTTGAAGCCCAGCATGTTGCGCACGGTGTCGGCCCCCATGGTCTTCACCACGTGGGGCGGCAGGAAACCCTCGATCTTCCAGCGGGGCGCCAGCAGGCCGGGCGTCGCCTTGATGACGTCGCGCAGGGCGTGGATGTTGGTCTCGGCCGTGTTCGAGCAGAACTGGATCAGCAGGTCGCCGTGGCACTGGGCCGGGTCGAGGGCGTCGTTGGAGAAGCGCTCCATGGGCCCGAGATGGCGCGGGCGGGCGCGCGCCAGGCCGAACCGGTAGTCGAACAGGCTCGCGCCGATCGAGACGGTGGCGGTGAGGTTGTCCGGCAGGACCGTGGGACCCAGGATGCCGGAATTGCGCGGCGGCAGCTGCGGGTGGACATCGGGCACGGCGCCGCCCCGGGTCAGGAAGGCCAGGCGCTCGGTCAGCGTCCGGAACAGGTGGGGCAGCTCGCCCCGACGCTCGGCCAGCACGTCGAAGGCGACGTAGAGGGCGGCGGCCGGCTGCGGGGTGACGATCCCGGCCTGGTGGGGCCCGTAGAACGGCTGGGCGACGAGCGTGCCCTCGGTCGCCGGCGTGGGCGTCGCATCCTCGGCCCGGGCCGGAGCGAGGAGCGCGACCGCGCCGAGACCGCCGAGGAAACGGCGGCGGGTGGAGACCGGAGACGGAAAGCGCATCATCGCTCGACGAAATCTGTTCGTTCTGCCGCGTGTCGTCGCGAACAAAGACGACAGGACGGCACCTTGGCAATGGTTTCAGTCTAACCCCAGACGGCCGCGCAACGTCGACAGGTCTTCGGCGAGCAGCGTGATCGGCCCCTTGAGGGCGTTGCGGTCCCGGGCCGTGAGGTTGTCGTAGCTCTGAAAGCCGCCATCCGGGCTGCGGTAGCGGGCGAGCAGGTCCTCGACCCGCTTGTAGCTGCGCTCGACCCGGGCCACGAAGTCCCGGTCCGCCAGCAAGGGCCGCAGGAGCGTGAACACCACCTTCGAGCCCTCGATGTTGGCCTGGAAGTCCCACAGGTCGGTGCGGCTGTAGCGCTCCTCCTCGCCGCTGATCTTGGTGGCGGCGATCCCCTCGATCAGGGCCGAAGCGGCCCCGACCGCCCTCGCGGGCGGAATGGCCAGCGCCACGATGCGGTCGCGCAGGGTCACGGTCTCGGTCGCGAGCCGCTCCGCGACCTCGCCGAGGCCCTCCGTGGTGCCGTGGGTGAAGAGCGCCATCTCCAGGCGGTGGAAGCCCACGAAGGCGGGATCGCGCTCGCGCAGCTCGAACTCGTCGCTGCGCACGTCGAGGCGCTTGATCAGCTCGGGAAACAGGGCCGCCACCGGCTCGATGCGCTCGTAGGGTGCGCGCGCCGGGGCGTAGAGCCGGCGCGCCTCCGCGAGCTGCCCGGCCTGGATCGCCGCGACGAAGCGCGCGGTCTCGCGCACGAAGGCGTCGGCCTGGGCGATGACGTAGGTCCGGTAGGCGGCGAGGGCCGCAGCGAGCTCCGGCGCCACCGGCCGGGACGGCCGCGCGGGGCGCGGGCTGTCCGGCTGCTCGAGGGACAAGGCCGGCCGCGGATCGCCGAGGCCGATCAGGATCGCCACGACGACCGCCGCGACGCGGCGTCGGTCCCTGTCGAGGCGTGCAATCTCGGGCATGCGTGGCCGGAGGCGGGTCCAAACGCGGAGCGCGACGCGCGCCGACCGCCTGGTCCGGCTAACCGAGGCCGCGCACCGGGGCAACCGCCCTGGGTCCTCACAGCCGGCTCAGACGAGAAGCGGGATCAGGATGGCGAGCAGGACATTCCCGCCGACGAGCAGGACCAGGGGGAGCGCGTCCATGGCCGGTCAGCCGATGCAGGCCAGCGCGCGGGCGCCGGGCGCGGCGGCCTTCGCCGGGCAGGCACGGACAGCCATCGCGGAGGCCGGGGCGTCGGCCGGCTGGGCGGTGACGGCCTGCGAGAGCATCGGCAGGTAGGTGGTGCCGGTCAGGATGCCGGCCGAGAGCAGCAGGCGGGCGATGACGTCGAGCATGGTGTTTCCCCTCTTTCGGTCTTCGAGGACCGTTGTGCGGGGCGGTGTCTACGGGTTTCGTGATGCGGGAATATTGCGTCCCGTGTTGCTTCAGTGCTCTCGGGAAGTCATCGCGCGGATGTCACAATAACCGAATGTGTCGTCGCAAGGTCGGCGGCGGAACGGGAGACCGCAACGGTGGCGGGGCGCGGGACACGGTGTGGGGCGCGATGATGCGCGGGTTCGGCAGGTCCGGCATCGCGCGCCGCGTCCTCGTGGTCGGGGCGATCCCGATCCTGGTCGCGGCCGCGATCGCGCTCGGCGCCTGGATCCTGCTCCACGAGGCCGAGCGCGCCCGGGCCGGCGCCGTGGTGGCGACGGAGACGGCGCAGACGCTCGCGGCGATGAACCGGGCGCGGGCGGATGCCCTGAGCGGCAGCGTCGCGGGGCGGGACGGGGCCGAGCGCCGCTTCGGCGAGCGCGCCGCGACGGCGACGGCGCAGCTCGAAAGGCTGGAGCGCCTCGCGCGGACGCGCGGCAGGCCGCCCTCGTGGCGACCGTGACGGGCGATCTGACCTCGCAGGTGACGCGGATGCGCGCGCTCCTGCTCTCCGAGCAGGCGGCGAATGCGACGATCGCCGACATGGCCCGGCGGGCGGACGCCCTGGTGGCGCTGACCGACGTCGCGCGCCGGCGCCAGCAGCAGGACAACGCCCAGCTGATCGCCGTGCTCGCCGTCAAGGACGCCGAGCTGGAGCGGAACCAGGGCGTCGTCACCGCGCTGCGGGAGCTGCGCGAGGCGATCAGCACGGCGGAGCTGAACCGGGCGCGCATCGGCCGCCCGGTTTTCCCGATCGAGTTCGACGAACTCGCCGCGGATCTGCGGCAGCTCGATGCCGTGGGCGACCGGCTGCGCCGGGTCCTGCGCGTCGACGGCGAGGCCGGGGCGGCCGACCGGGCGACGGAGCTGCTCAAGGCCTATCGCGACCGGAGCCGGACCGAGGATGACCTCAACCGGGTGCTCTCGGAGGGGTTCGAGCTGACCCGCGCCACCCAGGCGGGCCGCGTTCTGGTCGAGTGGTGCGACCAGCTCGTCCAGGTGAACGTCGCCCGCCAGAGCCGGCTCTACGAGGAGGTCGCGCTCCTCATCCGGCACTCGGTCCTGTCGAACGAGGCCGAGCTCTCCGCCCAGGACATCGCCCTCACGGCCCTGCGCCTCGCCCGGCGGACGGATGCGGCGCTGGCGGGCCGGGACACCGCCGAAGCGTCCCGGGTGCTGGCGGCGGGCGCGGACCTGTCCGGCACCTCCCGGACGCTGCTCATCCCGGTGAGCATCCGCGACGAGATGGCGGGGGCGATCGACGGCTGGCGCACGCAGCTCGCCGCAACGATCGACAAGATCGGCGAGCAGAACGAGACCATCGCCGACATGGACCGGCGGGCCGCCACGATGAGCGCCAACGCCCAGACCCTGAGCCGGGCCTTCATCGGCGACGCCGACCAGTTCGGCAGCGTGATCCGGCAGCTCCTGATCGTCGGGGCGGTCGGGGCCCTGTGCCTCGGGATCGGGGCCGCCGCCGCGGTGGCGCGCTCGATCACCCGGCCGCTGCACGCCCTCCAGCACAGCATCGTCACCGCCGCCGGCGCGCCCACGCCGGAGGATATCGGCCGGGACGGCCACCTGCTCGCCCGGCGCGACGAGCTCGGCGACATCGCCCGGGCGACCAACGCGTTCCTGGAGCAGATCCGCCGCCGGGAGGCGGACCGGCGCAACGCGTCCCAGCGGGCCGACGACGCGCTCACGACCCTGCGGCAGGCCCAGGAGGACCTGATCCGGGCCGAGCGGCTCGCCTCGCTCGGCCAGCTCGTGGCCGGAGTCTCGCACGAGATCAGCACGCCGCTCGGCATCGCGTTGACCACGGCCACGCAGGTCCAGTCCGACTCAGCCGCGTTCGCGCGCCTGGTCGGGGACAACCAGCTCTCCCGCTCGCGGCTGACCCAGTATGCCGGGCGGATGCAGGAGGGCGCGCAGCTCCTGACCAGCAACCTCATGCGGGCGGCCGACCTCCTCTACAGCTTCAAGCAGGTGGCGGCCGATCAGGCGATCGAGGACCGCCGCGCGCTGAACCTCGCGGACTGGATCGACGAGCTGCTGAAGAGCCTGCGGGCCCTGGCGCGGCCGGGCCGGCACGCCTTCGTGGTCGAGTGCCCGCCCGACCTCGTCGCCGACACGCTCCCGGGCATCCTGGCGCAGGTCGTATCGAACGCCGTCAAGAACGCCATCGAGCACGGCTTCCGCGACCGGGAGGGCGGCCGCATCACCATCACGGCGCAGCGGACCGGGGACGGGATCGACCTGTCCATCGCGGATGACGGGCGCGGCATCGACAGCGCCGATCTCGGCCGCGTGTTCGACCCGTTCTTCACCACCGCCCGCGCCCGCGGCGGGACGGGCCTCGGCCTGCACATCGTCCACAACCTCGTGGTGAACCGCCTCCAGGGGCGGGTCGAACTGCAGAGCAGCGCCGGCGCCGGCACGGTGCTGCGGCTGTGGCTTCCGGAGCGGCTGGCATGAGCAGAGCGACGCGGAACGCCCCGCGCGGCGGCCTCGTCCGCCTGGGGCTGCTGATCGCCGGCCTGCTTCTCGCGCTGCGCCCGCTCCCGGCCGCCGCCGTCACCGAGCTGCAGTTCTGGCACGCCCTCGACGGGCCGAACGGCGAGCTGGTGACCCGCCTCGCCGAGACCTTCAACGCGTCGCAAGCCGATTACCGGGTCGTCCCGGTCTACAAGGGCAGCTACGCCGAGACGATCAGCAGCGGCATCACGGCCTACCGCACCGGCGCGGCGCCGCACCTGCTCCAGGTCTTCGAGGTCGGCAACGGGACCATGGCGGCCGCCATCGGCGCCGTCAGGCCGGTCGCCACCGTGATGCGGGAGGCGGGGCTCTCGGCGATGCCGGAGGATTTCCTGCCGGTCGTCGCCACCAATTACCTGGATTCCGAGGGCGGGATGCTGTCCCTGCCGTTCAACGTCTCCTCGACGGTGATGTGGATCAACCGCGACCGGTTCCGGCAGGCGGGCCTCGACGCCCATCATCTGCCGGCGACCTGGCCGGAGGTCTTCGCGGCCGCGCGGCGGCTCAAGGCGGCGGACGGCACGCGGTGCGCGCTGTCCTCGGCCTGGCCGACCTGGGTGCATCTCGAGCAGCTCTCCGTCTGGCACGACCGGCCGCTCGCGACCCGCTCCAACGGCCTGGACGGCTACGACGCCGAACTCGTCTTCAACGGCCCGCTCCAGGTCCGCCATCTGCAGAACCTCGCCGACCTGCACCGCGCGGGCGTGTTCGCGTACAACGACCGCGTCAACCGCGGGGAGAGCCGGTTCGTCTCGGGCGACTGCGCGATCTTCCTCACCTCGCCGAGCCTCTACGGGAAGGTCTCGACCGCGGCCCGGTTCGACTGGACGGTGGCGCCGATGCCCTTCTACCCCGACGTGGTCGCCGAGCCGCAGAACGCGATCCTGGGCGGCGGCTCGCTCTACGTGATGCAGGGCAAGACGCCGGACGAGTACCGCGGCGTCGCCCGGTTCCTGGCCTTCCCATGGAGGGACGCCAGCAGGCCGCGCTGTACCGGAACACCGGCTACATCCCCACGACGCGCGCCGCCTATGCTGACGCGGTGGCGGAGGGCTTCTTCGAGCGGCACCCGCAGCTCCACGTCGCCGTGCAGGAACTCACCCGACGCCCGCCGACGCGCAACACCGCCGGCCTGCGCCTGGGCAACATGCTGCAGATCCGCGACCTGTGGGCCGAGGAGCTGGAGGCGGCGCTCAACGGCGCGAAGCCGCCGCAGCAGGCGCTCGGCGACGCCGTGGCGCGGGGCAACCAGGTGCTGCGGGTCTTCCAGCAGCGGACCAAGAAGTGAGCATGGCGGATAGGTCGGCCCGCGCCGCCATCGCGAGCGCAGCGAAGCGACCCAGGGCACCGCGACCTCGGTGACCATGGCGCCGGCTGGATTGCTTCGCTGCGCTGGCAAGGACGGCGTTGCCGTCACCGGGACGCGCGGAACCGCACCGTCTCGAACAGGTGGCGGCCGAGGGGATCCATCGTCAGGCCGAGCACGTCGTTGCGGATCGCCAGATGGACCTTGCTGTGCGCCAGGGGCACCCAGGGCATCGCCTTCCGGACGATGGCCTGGGCCTGGCGGTAGAGGGCCTGCCGCGCCTCGCGGTCGCCGGTGCGGCGGGCGGCCTCGACCAGCCGGTCGTAGGCTGGGTCGCACCAGCGGGCGAGGTTGGCCCCGCCGGCCTGGGCGGCCTTGCAGCCGAGCAGCACGTTCAGGAAGTTGTCCGGATCGCCGTTGTCGCTCGTCCAGCCGTAGAGCATCAGGCTGGGCTCCCCGCCATAGAGCGCGGCGCGGTACGCGTTCCAGGGGCGCGTGACCGGGCGCGCGCGGATGCCGACCTGCGCGAGGTCGGCCTGGATCATGTCGGCGACGCGCCGTCCGTTCGGGTTGTAGGGCCGGCTGACCGGCGGGTACCACAGGTCGGTCTCGAAACCCTCGGCGAGCCCCGCTTCCGCCAGCAGGCGCAGGGCCTCGGCGCGGTCGAAGGGCGTGTCCGGCAGGTCGGCGTCGTGGGCCCAGATCCCCGGCGGCAGCGGCCCCTGCGCCAGGAGGCCGGCATCGCCGTAGACGCCGGCCACGATCGCCTGCCGGTCGATCGCCAGATTGACGGCGCGCCGCACCCGGACATCGTCGAAAGGCGCCTTCGTCGTGTTGAGGGCGAGATAGGCGACGTTGAGCTCGGCGAGTGCGAGCAGCGTCAGGCCCGGCTCCGCGCGGATCGCGTCGAGATCCCCGGTCGCCGGGAACGCCATGGCGTGGCACTCCCCGGCCCGCAGCTTGGTCAGCCGCACCGCCGCATTCGGGGTGATCGCGAAGACGAGGCCGTCGGGGCGCTCCCCCGGTTCGCCTTCGTCCGCCCCGCGGCGCCAGTAATCCGGGAAGGCGCGATAGCGCAGGACCTGATCCGGCCGGTAGCCCTCGAACACGAACGGACCGGTCCCGATCGGCGCCCGGGCGAGGTCGTCCGACGCGTTGCCGGCCGCGAGGGCTGCGGCGTACTCGGCCGACAGGATCGCCGCGAAGGCCTGGGCGATGTTGGCGAGGAACGTGGTGTCGGCCTCGCGCAGCCGGAAGCGGACGTGGCGCGGATCCGGCGCGTCGATCGCCTCGATCAGGTCGGCGAGGCCGAGATCGTGGAAGTAGGTGAAGCCCGGCGCGGCACCGTCGGGTCCGGCCCGGCGCTGCCGAGCGAAGGAGAACACCACGTCCTCGGCGTTCAGGGTGCGGGTCGGGGTGAAGCGCGAATTGGCGTGGAAGCGGACGCCGTCCCGCAGGGCGAAGACGTAGGTCCGGCCGTCCTCCGAGACTGTCCAGGATTCGGCGAGGCCCGGGCGGATCGTCGTGGTCCCGGGCGCGAACTCCACCAGCGTGTTGTAGACCTGCCAGGCCGCGTTCATCGTGGTGGTGGTCGTGGCGCGGGCGGGATCGAAGCTCTCCGGGCTGCCCTCCGAGCAGAACACGAAGGTGCGGGCCGCCGCCGGGCCGGGCGCCAGGAGAAGCCCTGGAAGCAGGCCGGCCGCCAGGGCGAGGAGCCCGGCCCGGCCTCCCGCGGCCGGCCTCACGGTGTCCCGATCGCGGTGGGGAGCGCCCGGGCGGCCGTGTCCGCGCGGCGGGCGGGAAACTCGACCTGCACCACTGTGCCCTGGCCGAGTTCGCTGGTGAGCGCGATGCGGCCGCCGAGCTTGGCGGTCACGAGGTTGTGGACGATGTGCATGCCGAGCCCCGTGCTGCCGGCGCTGCGCGCCGTCGTGAAGAACGGATCGAAGATCCGGTCGAGGTGCTCCGGCGGGATGCCCTGGCCGGTGTCGCGGACCTCCATCCGCACGAGGCCGCCGTCCCGTTCCGATACGTCCACGGCGATCCGGCCCGGCTCGCCCGCGCGGAAGCCGTGCACGACCGCGTTGGCGATCAGGTTGGTCACGATCTGCGCCAGCACGCCGGGATTGGTGTCGATGACGAGGTCCTCCGGGCAGGCGCGCGCTCCACCGTGTGGCCGCCCTTGCGCAGCATCGGCCGCAGGCTCGCCAGCAGGTCGTCGAGCCAGGTCGCCAGCACGACGCTGCGGCTCTCGTCGCTGACCCGGTCGACCGCGACCTGCTTGAAGCCCTGAACGAGGTCGGCGGCCCGGGTGAGGTTTGTGCAGAGCAGGGTGGCGCCCTCCTCGACCCGGTCGACGAAGTGGTTCAGCCGGGAGCGCGACAGCGTGCCGGCGGCGAGGCCCGTCCGGAAGGTCCGCGCCTCGTCGCTCATGAGCGTCCCGGTGGTCAGCGCGATGCCGAGCGGCGTGTTGATCTCGTGGGCGACCCCGGCCACGAGCTGCCCGAGGGAGGCGAGCTTCTCGGCCCGGACGAGGTTGTCCTGAGTCCGGCGCAGCTCGACCAGGGCGACGTCGGCCTGATCCTTGGCCCGGCGCAGCGCCCCCTCCCGGCGCGTGATCTCGGAGACGAAGACGGCCGTGGCGCGGGCGATGTCGCCGAGTTCGTCCCGACGGCCCGTGCCGCGCACGGCCGCGCCCGCCGGGTTGCCGGTCAGCATCACCATGTCGCCCTGCAGGGCGCGCAGGGGCACCAGGATCGAACGGGCGACGCAGATCACCACCAGGGCGCCGAACAGCAGCAGCCCGGCCGCGCCGACGAGCAGGATCCGCTGGATGAAGATGCCGAACCGGTCGGCGTCGCCCACGAAGGCGTCGTTGAGGGCCTTGGCGCTGTCGATCATCGTCGCGGCGAGCCCGTCCATCGCGACGATCATGGCGTTCTGGCTCCGCAGGCCCCCGATGGTGGTCGTCAGACGCGCCCGCCAGCCGTCGAGGGCCTGGATCATCTCCGCCTGGATCAGCGGCGAGATCGGCAGGGCGCCGGCGCTCCGGGCGAGGCGCTCGCCCTCGGCCAGCATCCGCTCGGCGAGAGCGGCGTCGCGGTGCAGCAGAGCGCCCGCCGTGCGCGGCCCGAGCTTGAGGGTGCCGATGGCGACGTTCTGCGTGGCCTGCTCGATCTCGTTGGCCTCCACCGAATAGGCCAGCAGCTGCGCCACCTCGTCGTGCAGGCTCTCCTGGCCGGAGGTCTCGATCTTGAGATTGCGCTCGATCCAGCCGTCGAGCTTGCCGCGGTCCGGGTTCTGCCCCGCGGCCTCGACGGTCAGGGCGTCGAGCGCCTCGGCCTCGGCCTCGCGGCCGTCGTCCCGCAGCGCCGCCGCCAGGTCGCGGCTGGCGGCGCGGAAGCGGGCCTGCGCGCGCTGGGCCTCGGACTCGGCGGCCGCGGGTCCGGCCGGATCGGCGGCCTGGCCGGTGCTCTGGCCGGCACTCTGGGCGGCGCCTTGCGCGGCGATCACCGCGCTCTCGGCGGTCCGGACTCGCAGGGCGTTGAGGCGGGCGACGAGGCCGCGGGCGACCCGCAAGGCCTCGACCTTCTCGGCCAGCGAGCGGGCGAGGTCGGCGTTCGAGGCCTGCTGCCGCAGGCGCGCCCGGTCGGTGAGGTCGATCAGGGTGTCGGCCCGCTGATTCATCTCGCGGATCAGGCCGTCATTCTCCTGGGTGCGCCGGACGAAGGCCTCCATCTGGCTCCGGTAGCGGGCGAGCGCCGCTTCCACCGAGGCGATGCGGGAGCGCTGCGCGTCGATGCGGGCGAAGCCCGTGAGCCGGCCGAGGCCCGCTTCGGCCCGCGCCGTCAGCCCGGCGAAGCGCTCGGCGTAGGTCTGTCGGTCCTGCGCGTCCGCGGCGGCGTACTGGTCACGGACCAGACGCGCGGTGGCGATGTCGTGGTACACGTCGGCGACCAGGACCGCCCCGCCGCGGGCGCGCTCCTCCTGGGCCAGGAGGAGCCAGCCGGCCATGGCGATCGCGCCGGCGGCGAGGATCGGCACGCCTCCGACCAGGGCGATCTTGGGTCCAACCCGCATCCGCGTCCCGACATAGGGGTCCGGCATCAACTTAAAGCGGTGCCGGAGCGCGGTGCAATCGGGCAGCGTTCCGGCGAGTCCCGGCGGCCCGGCGACGCGGCCATCCCGTTTCCGTTCGAAGCCTTCGGTCGATGCTGACCGCTCCGTCATCACGCGCGCCGCGGTGTGACCCAGGGCAGCGCGCGTCCGGTCGGTGCGGCGCTGCTGGATTGCGTCGCTGCGCCCGCACAGACGGCGTCGCAGCCATCCACCCCGCGCAGTCTCAGCGGGGTCGGGAACCGGCCGGTCGCGGGTCGGGACCGGCCAGCACCGCATCCTGCGGATCACGCGCGCCATCGGTGGGCGCGGGCGCGCCGAGCGGCGCCGGCACGCCGAAACGTTCCGCCCGGGTCGGCGGGCGCCGCGGCGCGGGATCCCGGCCGTGCAGCATGCGGTGCAGCCGGCGCAGCAGGTTGGGATCGTCGCCGGCGCCGGGATCGTCGCTGAAATGCGGCATGGCGGTCCCCGCCTCTCACCGCGAGCCGGGCGCGGGCTCGACCGCGATGAGCCGCACGCGGCGGGGCGGCGCATCCGCTTCGCCGGGGCCCGCACAGGCGCCCGGCGGGTACGGCCAGGCCGCGCCGGCACAGGGTGCGCCGTCACGGAGAGACGCGGCGGAGGCCCGCGCATCGCGATCCGCCACCGGCGCCGCGCCGCCCGGGGCGACCAGGCCGACGAGCGCCAGAACGCAGAGCGTGCCGGCCGCCGCGGCCGACGAGGGTCCGATCAGATGTCGCATGGCCTGTCCTCCGGGCCGCCTCGGCCCTCGGTCGTGCCACGCTGATAGGGGCTCTCCGTGCCGCGGTTATTGCGTCCCGGCCGGCCCGAGCGCCGAAATGTTGCGTCCGCAGGCCGGGACGCAATATTTCAGCGCCCTTCATCAGTCTCCCTCAGGCCGGAAGATGTATCCGAGGCCCCTGACCGTACGGATGTAGCGCGGATTGCCGGGATCCGGCTCGACCTTCTTGCGGATGCGGTTGATCCGCACGTCGATGGCGCGGTCGAACGCGTCCGGGTCGCGGGCATCGGCGAGGTCGAGCAGCCGCTCGCGGGACAGGGCGCGCCGCGGGTTGTCGGCGAACGCCTTCAGCAGATCGAATTCCGAGCGGGTGAGCGCCTGTTCGAGGCCGGCATCGTCGCTCAGGCGCAGGGCGTCGAGTTCCAGCCACTTGGTCCCGAACCGGATCCGGCGTCCCACGTCCGGGCTCGGCACCGGCGCGGCGCCCGGCGCCTGCACGCGACGCAGCACGGAGCGCACCCGGGCGACCAGTTCCCGCAACTCGCACGGTTTGGGCAAGTAATCGTCGGCCCCGAGCTCCAGCCCGACCACCCGGTCGATCGCGCTCGCCGTGGCGGTGAGCATGATGATCGGGATCGCCGTCCGGGCCTTGAGGTCGCGCACGATGGAGAGCCCATCCTCCTCGGGCATGTTCAGGTCGAGCACGATCAGGTCCGGGCTCTGCCGGACGAGGTGCTCCCGCAGGGCGCGTCCACCGTCGCACAGGACCACCGAGAACCCGTGGAGCTTCAGGTAATCCCCCACCATCTCGCGGGTCGCTGCCTCGTCATCGACCACGGCAATAGAAGGCATCACCGCGCCGCCACGGGCGGTGCCGAGGGCGGGGCTGTCTGGAATGGTCATCGCGGCTGTGCGCACTTTCCGGCTTCGCTCTGGAACGAATGTAGGAATCGTATCGGATCACGATAGCGTGACAAGTTTTCAACACGATTGCTAGCGTACTCGTCAGGTTTCGAGCAGCATTTCAGGCCACAGCCATGGATGACGACACCCTCACGCTGATCCCGGACGATCTCGATGAGGCGAAACCGAATGCGGGGGCGTGGGTCATCGCCGTGATCGACGACGATCCGGCGGTCCATGACGGCACCCGCTACGCCCTGGCGAGCTACACCCTCGACGGGCGCGGCCTGGAGATCCTCACCGCCCGCTCGGCCGCGGAGGCGCGGGTGCTGCTCGCCGAGCGCCGCGACGTGGCGGTGGTGCTGCTCGACGTGGTGATGGAGACCGACAACGCCGGGCTGGACCTCGCCGACTACATCCGGCGCGACCTCCGGCAGGAGACCGTTCGGATCATCCTGCGGACCGGCCAGCCCGGCCAGGCGCCGGAGCGGCGGATCATCGCCGATTACGACATCAACGACTACAAGGCGAAGACCGAACTCACCGCCGACAAGCTGTTCACCAGCCTCACCGCGGCGCTCCGCGCCTACCAGCAGCTCAAGCGCCTCGACGAGACCCGGCGCGGGCTGGAGATCATCATCGACGCCGCCCCGATGCTCCTCGACCACAAGTCGATGCAGCGGCTGGCCGAGGGCGTCCTCACCCAGGTCGCCTCGCTCCTGAACGTCGCCTGCGCCGGCATCCTGGTCCTGCGCGAGACCGCGGCCCCGCAGGAGCGCTTCTGCGTGCTGGCCGGGTCCGGCTGCTACGGACATTACGCGGGCCGCGAGCCGGCCTGGCCGCTGGAGGAACGGGTGCAGCCCCTCGCCGAGCGGGCCTTCGCCGAGCGCCGCCACAGCTTCGGCGAGCATTGGTCGACCCTGTACCTGCACACCGCGAGCGGCAGCGAGATCGTCGCGCTGATCGAGGCCGACCGGCAGCTCTCCGAGACGGACCGCTCGCTCATCGCGCTGTTCACGAGCCGGCTGTCGATCGCCTTCGACAACGTCATCCTCTACGAGCGGCTGCAGCAGACCAACGCCGACCTGGAGCGGCGGGTGGTCGAGCGCACCGCCGAGCTGATCCGGGCGAACCGCCGTCTGGACCTGCAGCGCTCGGACCTGCGGCGGGCCAACAGCCTCAAGACCGAGATCCTCGGCACCATCGCGCACGACCTGAAGAACCCGCTGGCGGTGATCCTCGGCCGCGCCGAGATGCTGTCCGACCTGATCGACATGCAGGGCGACCGCGAGCAGATGCGGGCGCAGGTGCAGCACGTGCGCGCCAGCGCCAAGGGGCTGACGACCATGATCGACAGCCTCATGGCGGATGCGATGAACGACGCCCTCGACATCAGCCTGCGCCGCGAGCCCGTCGACCTCGCGGGACTCGCCCGGGAGGTCTGCGAGGCCGACCGGCCGCTGGCCGACGCCAAGGGCCAGACCCTGGTCTGCGACGGCCCGGACGAGCTGTTCCTCTGCGGCGACGCCGAGCGCCTGCGCGAGGCCCTCGACAACCTCGTCTCCAACGCGATCAAGTACAGCCCGGCCGGCGGCGCGATCAGCGTCCGGGTCAGCCGCGAGCCGGGTCCGCGGGGTGCGGAGCTGGTCTGCGCGGTCGCCGATCACGGGCCCGGCCTGTCGCCGGAGGATTCGACCCGGGTGTTCGGGCGCTTCCAGCGGCTCTCGGCGAAACCCACCGGCGGCGAGAATTCCACGGGCCTCGGCCTCTCGATCGTCCGCCGCATCGCCGAGCTGCACGGGGGCCGCGCCACGGCCGAGAGCGCGGGACCCGGGCTCGGGGCGGTGTTCGCGATCCGCTTTCCGGAAGAGGCCGTCGGGTTGATCTGAGCCGACGCGTCAGGAGCCTGTCACCGGGGCTCCCGCGATCCGCCCGGCGCACGCAACAAGCGACGCAATCCGCACGCAAACCAGCTTGGCCATACATTCGTCCCAGAACAGCCGACCGGCTTTCGTGGTGAGGGGGAGACGACGGATGGCCACCCGGATGATGACCCGCAGCGTGACCGGCGCGGACCGCATCGTGGCGTGGATCATGGTTGCCGGCCTGGCGCTAGCCTTGATCCAGTCCGCGCAAGCGTTGGCGCTGCCGGCCCATTTCATCTAGCGCCATCTGGACGCTCCGAAATCGACGGCACTTCGCAGCCCAACAGCCCGCCCGCACCGCCGCATCGCGGGCGCACGCATCAGGCGACCCGTTCACGTCCGATGGAGCGGCAGACGGACGGAGAAGCGGGCGCCCGGCGCATGACTTCTAGCGCCCGCCTCGATCGAACCGCCATGCGCCGCGACGATCGTGCGGCAGATCCCGAGACCCAGGCCGAGTCCTTCGGCGCGCGTGGTGAAGAACCCGTCGAACAGCCGCTCGGCGTTCACCGGGTCGATGCCCGGCCCGTTGTCGAGGATGTCGATCACGACGGACGCGCCGTGATCGGAGGTCTCGATCATGATCTCCGGCATCATTGTGCGGGCGTGCCGGTGGATCTGAATGGCGTTCATCAGCAGGTTGACGAAGACCTGCTGCAGCTGGATCCGGTCGGCCTGGACCAGCGCGTCGCTGCCGGCGCAGGCGAGGCTGAACCGGACGTCGATGCGGTCGAGATCGTGCCGCACGAACTGCACGGATTCCGTCAGGACCTCCGCGACGGACACGAGTGTCCGGACGCTGTCCCGCTTGGTGGCCATGCGGCGCGTGCGATCGATGATGTCGCCGGCGCGGGCGACCTGATCGACGATGCGCTGGCATTGCCGCCGGAGCAGGTCTCGGTCGAGATTGTCCCGGTCGAGGAGGCGCAGCATGGCCCCGGCGGTCATGCCGATCGACGACAGCGGCTGGCCGATCTCGTGGGCGATGGAGGCGGAGAGTTCGCCCAGGGTCGAGATCCGGGCGACATGCGCGAGCTCGTCGCGCAGCGTGTTGAGGGATGTCTGCCTCTGAACGTGCTCGGTGATGTCGGACGAAGGAGGCCAGCCACAGGCCGGAGGTCGCCCCGTCCGCCCGCGGCACCACGCAGAAGAGCGTTTCGAAGCGGCTCCCGTCCAGCCGGACGCTGTGCGCCTGCTGCTGGAACGCGGTGGCGCCGGTCGCGAAGGCCCGCGCCGAATTGACCTGCGCGGTGCAGAGCGGATCGAAGAAGCGCTGCGTGCGCTGCCCGATCATGTCCGCGCGGCCGGCGGCGCCGAACATCCGTACGGCCGCCTCGTTGACGTCGAGGATGACCATCCCGTGCCGCAGCCGGTCCGCCACGGCGGGATGGGCGTCGAGATAGCCGGAGATGTCGGTGATCCCGGCGGCTCGCAGCGCGTCGAGGGCGGCGACGCGTTCGCGCGCGTCGGCGACCACGAAGCCGATCGCCGAGACCTTCATGCAGACCAGGTACCAGGCGTCGTTCCAGTCGGCCTCGGTGGTGACGATCAGCCGATCGGCCGCGGGCGCGAGTCCGACGCTCATGCCGGCCGTCCCCGGGCAGGGCTGCGGGCGCCGTGTGCCGCCCGCGCCGCCGCGGGCTCGGCCCGCGACCGCGTCAGTCCGTGCGCCCAGGTCGGCACAGGCCGCCAACCGGCCACGTCCACGGTGCGCGTCATCGGGAAGCTCCATTCCGGTCACGGGACGGGTAAGGCCATGCAGCTTTGCCGCCAAGTCTCCGCCCCGTTCATCCGGCGGCTTCCGCGTGCAGCCGCGTGCTGATCCGCGATCGCACGCTCCCGAGACGCCGAAGGCGATGCGCGACCGGGCGGGGCGGGGCTCCCGGAGGGCCGGTCACGCGGCCGCCGCGATCAGCGTCGCCCGCAGCTGCGCGTCCAGATCGCGCGCCACCGCATCGACGGCCTCATCGTGGAACTGGCCGAAGGCGGTCGCCGGCCGGTCGTACTCGAACGCGACGCCGTCGGCGCCCTCCCGCAGCAGCACCCGGATCGGCGCGTACAGGGCCGCCGAGAGCACGTGGCACGTCATGCGGGAGGCGGTCAGCGGGTTGCCGATGTCGTACTGAATGGCCTTGCGCTCCAGGCCGGCGATCCGCAGCAGGGCGCCGTGATCGCGCTGGCCGAAGATCGAGAGCGGGGCCGCGCGCGCGAGCTGGCTGCGCGCCTCCTCGGCCCGGCCCGCCTGGACGAGGACCGCGTAGCCGTGGTCGAGGGGCGGGACCGCATCCTCCAGGGCCTGGCGCACGGCGTCGAAGGGTTTCGTCGAAGGGATCGTCACGTGCTCGATCGTGATGGGCGTGGCCGATGCGGTCATGGCCATGGCGCTGTCTCCGTGTCTGGCGGGTTCGGCCCTGCCTCGGTCCCCCCGGGTCAGTGCGCGTCGGCGGAAGGCCCCTTCGGCGGGGCGACCTTGCGCATCAGCGGCACCAGCGCGGTGGCCAGGGCGAAGCAGAGCGCGATGGCCGTGAAGGCGTCGGCGTAGGTCATGGTCTGCGCCTCGCGCAGCGTGAGCGACCGGAGCTGCCGCAGGGCGGCGACGTGGCCGTGCGCGGGATCGCCCGCGAAGCTGCCCGCCATGCGCACCTCCATACCGCGCAGGAGACCGAGCATCGCCGGGTTCGTCGGGTTCAGGTGCTCGGCCAGCCGCAGGAAGTGCAGGTTGGTGCGGTCGTTGAGGATCGTCGCGCAGGCCGCGATGCCGATGGCGCCGCCCAGGTTGCGCATCAGGTTGAACAGCCCGGAGGCGAGCTTCAGCTTGGCCGGCGCGAGGCCGCCGAGCGTCAGCGTCACGGTCGGCGCCACGGCGAATTGCTGCGCGAAGCCGCGCATCGCCTGCGGCCACAGCAGCTCGCGCCAGCCCCACTCGTGCGTGATCGGCGTGAACGACCACATGCTCAACCCGAACAGGCCGAGCCCGAACATCATCAGCCAGCGCAGGTCGATCCGCCGGGCCAGGACGGCGTAGACCGGGATCGCCATCACCTGGAACACGCCGGTGGAGAAGATGGCGAGCCCCATCTGCAGGGCCGAGAAGCCACGCACCTGACCCAGGAACTGCGGCGTCAGGTAGATCGTGGCGAAGATCCCGATGCCGGTGACGAACGAGAACAGGCAGCCCAGCGCGAAGTTGCGGCTTCGGAGCGCCGTCAGGTCGACGATCGGGTGGGCATAGGTGAGGCTGCGCCAGAGGAAGCCGACGCCTGCGAGCCCGGACAGCCAGGCGGTGGTCCGGATGGTGGCGTCCTCGGTCCAGTTCCAGCGCGGCCCCTCCTCGAGCGTGTATTCGAGGCAGCCGAGGAACACGGCCATCAGGGCGATGCCCAGCCAGTCGGTGGACTTGAGGAGCGCCGGCTCGGGCTCGCCGACCCGCACCAGCAACGGCACCACGACGGCGACGAAGATCCCGGGCACCAGATTGACGAAGAACAGCCAGTGCCAGGAGTAATTGTCGGTGATCCAGCCGCCCACCGTCGGCCCCAGGGTCGGCGCCAGCGACGACAGCGCCCCGATGGTCGCGGCGGCCACCAGGATCTTCTTGCCGGGGAAGAACGCGAAGGCGGTGGTGAAGACGGTCGGGACCATCGAGCCGCCCAGGAAGCCCTGGAGCGCCCGGAAGACGATCATGCTCTCGATGTCCCAGGCCCAGCCGCAGAGCAGCGAGGTCGCGGTGAACCCCGCCGCCGAGACGCAGAACAGCCAGCGCGTCGACATCACCCGGGCGAGGAAGCCCGAGAGCGGGATCACGATGATCTCGGCGATGAGGTAGCTGGTCTGGACCCAGGCGACCTCGTCCGGGCTCGCCGCCAGGCCGCCGCCGATATCCTTCAGCGAGGCCGAGACGATCTGGATGTCGAGGAGCGCGATGAAGAAGCCGATGCACATCACCGCGAAGGCGAAGACCTTCTGGCCCTCGCTCAGCGGGGCGGGTGCCGCCCGGGGCGGGGCCGTGGCGCCGCCGGTGACGGCCGCGGCCGTCATCGGGTGAGCTGACCGACGACGACGCCCGCGCTTTGGGCCGGCGCGTCGGGCTCGGGCGCGCCGCCGCGGCGGTCGACCGAGGCGGTCACCGACAGGCCGGGCCGCAGGCGGCCGAGCCGTCCGGCCTCGCCGTCGAGGCGGATCCGCACCGGCACGCGCTGGACGATCTTGGTGAAGTTGCCGGTGGCGTTCTCGGGCGGCAGCACACTGAACTGCGCGCCGGTCGCCGGCGCCAGGCTCTCGACGTGGCCCGTGAAGGTCTCGCCCGGACGCACGTCGGCCACGACGGTCGCGAGCTGGCCGGGCCGCATCTCGGCGAGCTGGCTCTCCTTGAAGTTCGCGTCGACCCAGAGACCCTGCGCGGGCACCAGGGCGATCAGGCCGGCGCCCGGCGTCGCGTAGGAGCCGGTGCGGGCGCTGCGGTTGCCGACCACCCCGGCGATCGGCGCCCGGATCTCTGTGTAGCCGAGGTTGAGCCGCGCCGTGTCGCGCTCGGCCACCGCCTGGGCGCGGGCGGCTTCGGCCTGCCGCTTCTGCGTCTCGATGACGGCGATCCGCCGCTGCGCCGCGTCGAGGGTGGCGCGCGCCTTCTCGACCGCCGCACGGGCCTTCTTGTCGTCCGCGTCGGCCTGCTGGAAGCGCTGCTCGGACGCGTACTGGCTGGCCGAGAGCTGCCGGTAGCGGGTGTAGTCGAAGCGGGTGCGGGCGGCTTCGGCCTCCGCGGCCGCGAGGTCGGCGCCGCCCTGTGCGATCACGGCCTCCTGCAGGTGCCGGGTGGCGTCGAGGTTGAGGAGCGTGGCCTCCTGGCCGGCCACCGCCGCCTCGGTCCTGGCCAGGGCCGCCCGGTAATCGCGGTCGTCGATCCGCAGCAGGAGGTCGCCGGCCTGGACCTGCTGGTTGTCGGTGACCAGCATCTCCGTCACGAAGCCCGACACGCGCGGCGCGAGAACGGTGACGTCCCCGCCGACATAGGCGTCGTCGGTGCTCTCCAGGAAGCGGCCGGTCTCCCACCAGGCGCGGCCGTAGGCCGACCCCGCCGCCAGGGCGAGGATCGCGAGGCCAGCGACGGCCGCACGCTTGCGGGATCGCCGCCGACCGGCCGCCGCCTCGGCCGGAACCGCCTCCACGAACCCGTCCATCGCCGCCGCGCCGCTCATGGTCCCGTGCTCCCGATCCGGTGGTCCTGGCCCGTGCTCTTGGTCCTGTGCGCCTGCCGGTCAGAGCGCGGTCTGGCGCTCGAAGCGCCGCCGCAGCCGCGGGCTCGCCGCGGGCCCGGCGACGACCCGGACGCCGTCGGAGAGCGGCCGGCCGGTGCGCCGGTCGACCACGACGGGATCGACCGCCAATCCGGTCTCAGGGTCGATGAGGCTCACGCTCTCGCCCTCCGGGGCGAGGTGGCGGTTGCCCCAGGCGAACAGGGTCCACAGCACGGGCCGGAAGTCCCGGCCCTTGTCGGTGAGCACGTACTCGTAGCGCGCCGGCCGCTCCTGGTAGAGCCGCCGCTCCATCAGCCCGGCCTCGCACAACGCCTTCAGGCGGCGCGTCAGCATGTTGGGCGCGATGCCGAGGCTCTGCGCGAACTGGTCGAAGCGCGTCAGCCCGTAGAAGGCGTCGCGGAGGATGAGGATGCTCCACCACTCGCCGACCCGATCCAGGGAGCGGGCGACCGGGCACTGCATCTGATCGAAGGAGGTCCGTTGCATGATGCAAGTTACCGAACATGGCTTTCATCAAACAAGTGACATTTCGCACATTCTATGGTGGTGGGTGCCGGTCGCGCGGGCCGCGATGGCGTGCGGCTCCGCGCGATCCGGTGCGACGGCGTCTCAGCCGCTGAGGGCGCGCAGCTCGCCGCGCGCGATGCCGGTCAGGGTCCGCAGGGCGAGCGCCCCGATCAGCCCCGTCGCGAAGGCGAGGAGGAGCAGCGCCAGGCCGTCGGCGAGGCCGCTCTGCGCGTGCTCGGCGTAGCGCAGGGCGGCCACGGCGGTCGCGGCCGCCGGGAAGCTCACGGCCCACCACGACACCCGGAACGGGCAGCATCGCGGCAGGTCCCGGAGCAGGCCGACGAGGATCACGAAGACGAACAGGCCGATCAGGAACAGCCCCTCGGCGAAGGCGTCGATCCGCCCGAGCGTCGCGGCGTAGCTCGAGAAGCCCACCACGAAGGGCGCGACCAGGATCATCAGCGTCGGCCGCATCGCCGGCGCGAGCGGCTCCTCGAAGACTAGGCGCGCGAAGACGAGGGTGAAGAGCGGCACGGCGAAGAACAGGCCGACGCTCAGCGCCAGCAGGGTCACGGTCTGCGTGTGCGGCAGGCCGAGGACCGGGGCGGCGAGCGGCACGTCGAGGAGCCCGACCACCGGCACGATCCAGGCGGGCGTCGCGTGCGCGAGCTGCTGGCGACTGCTCATCCAGCGGCTGACGATCACCACCGCGAAGACCAGCATGCCGGCGGCGGCCAGGATCCAGACGCCCTGGGCCAGGAGCGGGCTGACGCGGACCAAGACCAGCGGCAGCAGCAGCAGGCTGATCAGCACGGTCCCGAACAGGTTGCCGGCGATCGGGTGCCGGAACTCCGCGACGACGGTCGACCACGCCGTGACCGCCTTCATCCCGTAGGCCACGGCCAGGGCGAGGAAGCTGGCGAGCGCCCCCCACCCGATCAGGTCCGCCACGAGGCCCGGCAGAGGGTAGCGCAGGGCCGCAAGCCGCCACGCGACGCTCAGGCCGGTCAGCCCCATCACCGATCCGAACAGGGCGACCGGCAGGTACTCGAAGCGGGGGCCGGTCCTGAACAGCGCCCATCGGGGCGTCTGCGCGGCTGCCGTCGTCATCGCGTATCCTCCAAGTCCCGTCGCCGCGCCCCGCGCAGCTTTTGCATCACGCTCCAGAGAGGCGCGCCTTGGCCAGCGGCAGGCTGCGCAGGCGCTGGCCGGTGAGCAGAGCCACCGCGTTGACCACCGCCGGCGGCACGCCCGGCAGACCCGGCTCGCCGATGCCGCCCATCGGCGCGCCGCTCTCCACGATCGCCACATGCACCCGCGGCATCCGATCCCGATCGAGGATCGGGTAGGCGTCGAAGTTCCGCGCCTGGCGCTGCCCGCCCTCGTAGACGACCTGCTCCAGCAGCGTCGACGACAGGCCCAGAGCCGCCGCGCTCTCCACTTGACGCTTCACGATCGCCGGGTTGACCACGCGGCCCGGATCGATCGCGATCCACAGGTCGTGCACCCGCGCCTCGCCATCCTTGAGCGAGACCTCGGCGATCGTCGCCGTCTCGGAGCCGAACGGCGAGGCCATCGACACGCCCCGCGCCCGGCGCGTTCCGTCCGGTGCCTGGAACGGCCCCGGCTTCCAGCCGCCGGCCAGATCCGCCACCGCCTGCAGCAGCGTCCGATGGCGGGGGCTGTCCTTCAGGAGCGCCATCCGCAGGGCGAACGGGTCCTGGCCGCCGGCCTGGGCGATCTCGTCGAGGAAGCTCTCGTAGAAGTAGTCGTTCATCGAGTGGCCGACCGAGCGCCAGAACGCGATGGTCACCGGGTGGGGCACCTTCACGTAGCTGAGCTTCCGGTTCGGGATCGCGTAGGGCTTCTGGTCGAGGCCCTCCACCACCGAGGAATCGACCGGCGACTTGAACAGCGCGCCGAACCAGCGCCCGATCGGGCCCTCGCCCACGGCCGTCGTCTCGAGCGCCACCGGCATCCCGTCGGGCCCAAGCGCGGCGCGGAAGCGTGCGAAGCTCAGGGGCCGCAGCGCGTCCATGCCGAACTCCTCCTCGCGCGACCACAGCACCCGCACCGGCTTGCCCAGGGCCTTGGCGAGCAGGATCGCCTGCGGGAACGGGTTCGCCGGCCCGTAGTAGAAATGGCGCCCGAAGAAGCCGCCGAGCATCGGTGAGTGGATCCGGACCTGATCGGGCTGCAGCCCGGCGGTCTTGGCGGCGATCTGCTGGAACAGCTCGGGCATCTGGTTGGGCAGCCACAGGTCGAGGCTGCCGTCGGCGGCGAAGCGCGCCACCGCCGAGGGCGGCTCCAGCTGCGCGTGGGCGAGGTAGGGGGCTTCGTATTCCGCCGCGACGACCTTGGCGGCGCCCTTGAAGGCAGCGTCCGGGTCGCCCGCCTGCTCGGCCGGGATGCCGGGCTCGGTCGAGCCCTTCAGGGCCGCCAGCATCGCGGCCGAGGAGAAGCCGGCCGACACGGTGGCGATGCCGTCGGGGGCCGGCTTGGACCACGTGACCTGCAGCGCCTCCGCGCCCTTGCGCGCCCGCCACCACGTGTCGGCCACCACCGCCACCGCGCCCGGCAGACGCTGGACGGCCTGGACGCCCGGCATCGCCCGGACCTCCGCCTCGTTGGCGATCGCCTCCGGCTCGGTGCCGAGATGCGGCGCGTGCTGGACGGCGGCGTGCAGCATGCCGGGCTGGCGGATGTCGATGCTGTAGACGGCCCGGCCGGTGGACTTGTCGCGCATGTCGAGGCGCGCCACCGGCTTGCCGATCCAGCGGAAGGCCTTCGGGTCCTTCAGCGGGACGTCGTCGCGCGGCTGCAGGGCGAGGGCGGCGTCGGCGAGCTCGCCGTAGCCGAGGCTCCGGCCGGAGGCGGCGTGGACCACGCGGCCATCCCCGGTGGTCAGGCCGTCCTGCGGCACGGCGAGCTTGGCGGCGGCGGCGCGCAGCAGCATCTCGCGGGCGGTGGCGCCGAGCCGGCGCATCGCCTCGAAGCTGGAGCGGGTCGAGAACGAGCCGCCGGTCATGCGCAGGCCGTTGACGACGGCGTAGTCCGGCCCGGGCGGGGCGCATTCGACCGTGAAGCGGGCCGGGTCGAGGTCGAGTTCCTCGCCGATGGTCTGAGCGAGCCCGGTGTTGATGCCCTGTCCGCCCTCCACGAACGGGCTGAGCAGGCGCACCGAACTGTCGGGGCGGATCTCCAGGAAGGCGGCGACCCGGGTGCCGGGCTTCGGCGCAACGGCCGCCGGGCCTTCCGCGCGGGTCTGCGCGGCGGCCGGCTCGAGCCGCAGGCCGATTCCGAGGAAGAGCGCGCCGGAGGCGGCGCCGAGGAAGCCGCGGCGGGAGAGGTTGCGGACCGGCTCGCGACGGTCGGCGCGGCGGAGGGGCGTGAGGTCGGTCATGGGGCCCTCCTCAGGCGGCGGCCTGCCGCACGGCGGCGGCGATGGCGTTGTAGGTGCCGCAGCGGCAGAGATTGGTCATGGCGCCGGCGATGTCGGCGTCCGAGGGTTTTGGGGTCTGCTTGAGCAGGCTGGTGGCGGCCATGACCTGGCCGGACTGGCAGTAGCCGCATTGCGGCACCTCGATGCCGACCCAGGCGGCCACGACCTTGGCGCCGACCGGATCCTGCTCGATCGCCTCGATCGTGGTGATCGCCTGGGTGCCGACGCTCTCGAGCGGGATCTGGCAGGAGCGGGTCGCCGCGCCGTCGAGGAGCACCGTGCAGGCGCCGCACTGGCCGATGCCGCAGCCGTACTTGGTGCCGGTCATCCCGAGGCTGTCGCGCAGGACGAACAGCAGCGGCGTGTCGGGCTCCGCATCTACCGTGTATTGGCGCGCGTTGATCGTGAGCTGGATCATCGTTCGACCTCTTCCACAACGTGGCAAGGGTTATCGCGCCGGATCCATTTGTCCTGGCGCCACGAAACTCTCGAAGGCGCGCCACGAATGCGGTGCTTCGCGATCGCGTCCTGTTCGAACGGGCGTACAGGCGCCGGAAGCGGTTCGGAATCATACGAAGGTTAGGGATCATCACCTCGAGCGATGGCCGACCGGGGGTGCTCCGAACCTCGGTGGCGGGGGCGGCCGTGCAGCCCCCGCCCAGCGATCAATTACGCCTTCGCGGCCGGCACGAGCCCCGCCGGGGCGGTGCGGGCCGATGTCTGCTCAAGGACGGCGCGGGCGCTGTCGGCGAGGACCAGCCACGCGCCGGCCATGAGGGTCACGTCCTTCAGGACGAGGCGGCCGGCTCCCGACAGGTAGGGAAAGCCGTGCTCGGCATCGCCCAGGGCGGCCACCCAGGCCTCGGGCGTGGTGACCAGGAACGACAGGGTCACAACCGGGGTGAGGAAGGCCAGCACCGCCCCGGCGAGGCCGAGCCGCCGCGACACCAGCCCGACGAGGACGAGCAGGCCGATCAACAGCTCCACCGTGCCCAGGCCGCGGGAGAACGCGTAGGTGTGGTTGGCGGCCTGCCGTGCACGCGCGGCGAGATTCAGCTCGCCCTCATGGGTGAGGTGCTGCGCATACTGGTCCGGATGGGCGTAGAAGAACGCCATCACCGGGCTGTTGGCGACGAACGGCGTGATGCTGTCGGCCTCGTAGGGCACGAACTTGAGCGCGCCGATCCAGAGGAAGATGATGGCGATGGCGACCCGCATGGCCTGAAGGCCGAGGCGGTTCGATTCCGGCCCGGAGACGAGGCCGAGGACGCGACGGATCTGCGTGTTCATGACACGGTTCCTTTGCTCAAGCGGACGGGCGTGCAGGGTCAGGCCTCGGCGGAGGCCGCGAAGGCGTCGAGGGCGCGCGTCGCGTAGACGACCGCGGCGCCGGCATTGATGCTGGTGGCGACGCCGAGGGCTTCGGCCAGCTCGGCCTCGGTGGCGCCGAGCTTGCGGGCGGCGTCGGTGTGGACCGTGATACAGCCGTCGCAGCGCAGGGAGATCGCCACCGCGACCGCGATCAGCTCGCGGGTCTTGGCGTCGAGTTGGCCGGTCTTCTGGCCGGCGGTGCTCAGGGTGCCGTAGCCGCGCACGGTGTCGGGGCTGAGCTTGGCGAAGTGTCCGACGCCGGCCGTGACTTGCTGGCGGTACGTGTTCCAATCGATCATGGCCATGACGACCTCCTTCGTGATGACGAGGAAGGTAATCGTGGCCGGCCGCGCCCTCGATGGCCGGGCGGCGCAAGCGGATGACCGCGCGGATCAGCCTGGATCGGCGGCGTGTTCGGCCTGTCGCACGTGGCCGGGGCGGATCCCGTACTTGCGCAGGAACGCCCGGCTGAGGGCGGCGGCGGACTGGTAGCCGACCTCCGCTGCCAGGACCTCGAGCGGGACGGTGCCGGCTCGCAGACGATGACGGGCGAGGCCCAGCCGCAGGTCGGTGAGGAATTCCAGGGGCGCGATGCCGGCGGCCTTCCGGAAGGCGCGCACGAGGCTCGCCCGCGAGGCGGCGGAGAGAGCGGCGAGTTCGTCCAGCGTCCAGTCGCGCACGGGATCGCGCACCATCGCGAGCACCGCCCGGGCAGTCACCGGCTGCCCGAGCAGGCGCAACAGGCCCTCGGCGGGCGCCGCGGTTTCGAAATGCGCGCGCAGCATCATCATGAACAGCGCGCTCGCGAGATTCTCGGCGACCGCGACGGCTCCGGCGCGCCCGTCGCTCAGCTCCTCGCGGATGCCGACGAGGAGGGGCTCGAACCGTGTCGCCAGCGGCTGCGCGCCGACGCTCAGGACGACGAGGTCCGGCAAAGCGGTGACGATCAGGTTCTGCGGCGCGGCCTCGAAGTGCAGGCGGCCGCAGATCAGCTCGACATCCGGCTCGGCCCCGACGGTGGTCTTGAACCGGAGGTCGTGCCGGTGCTGGACGGCGACGGGCAGCCGGCCTGCGGCAACGGTCCCGCGCTGTGGAGGGTGTGCGCGTCGCCGCGCGGCAGGAGCAGGATGTCCCCGGCGGCGATCTGGAGCGGGTCGCCCTCCGGCCGCCGGAGAACGGCCTGGCCGCGCGTGACGATGTGGAAATAGGCCTGCCGGGTCGGCTCCGGCGAATGCGGGGCGGCCCAGCTCCCGCCGAAGCGGCAGACATCGTCCAGATGCGGCCGCACGCGCAGCAGGGGCGCAAGCCCGCTCAACGGATCTTCGCCCCCCGTCGCCGTCATGCGTCCCGTCCCATGCTGCGCGCGCTCCACCGAGTGATGATCCTGCACGGCGCCGCCGCCACGTGCCTGAGACACGACCGGTCTCAGGCCCCGATCGTGTCTTCCAGGCAGCGGATCAGGTCGTCGGCCGCCAGCGGCTTGCGCAGGAGATCGCGGGCGCCCCCCGCGAAGGCACGAAGCCGCGTGGTGTCGTCCGTCAGCGCCGTCATCAGGATGACGGGCAGGGCCGGCTGGACCCGCCGCACGCGCTCCTGCAGGTCCAGGCCGTTGAGGCCGGGCATGTTGATGTCCGTCAGCAGGCAGGACACATCACCCGTGAGGCCCGAGGCCAGGAACGCCTCGCCCGAGTTGAAGGCCCGCGGGTCATAGCCCAGCGCTTCGAGGAAGCTGGATGTCGCATCCAGAACGGCCTCGTCGTCGTCGACGACCGCCACGGCTTTCTTTCCAGCCGACACAGATGTTCCTTTCGAGGCGTCTCGCCGGCAGACGGTCTGAACTCAATGCGCCGATCGCGGTGATCCCGATATTATACGTTCGGTTGGTCCGGCCGGCCGCCGTTTACCTCGGGCCGGACAGCCGGTGCATCCGTTTCACTGACGATCATCGCGCGCATCCGGTCACCCGGTCGGCCGGCAGCTCTCTGCCCCCGTCTTCAACATCTCGGTCTTGCGCACGAGGTCGGCGACGGACCCGGCGGCCATCTTCCGCATGACGTTGCCGCGGTGGATCTTGACCGTGATCTCGCTGATGCCGAGCGCGTGGGCGATCTGCTTGTTCAAGAGACCCTTGACCACGTGATGCATCACCTCGGCCTCCCGCGCCGTCAGAGCGGCGGCGAGCGCCTCGATCTCGGCCACGCCCGCGCTCGCGGCGCGCCGCGCCCGATCCCGCTCGATCGCGACCGCGATCGCATCCAGCATGTCCTGATCGCGGAACGGCTTCGTCAGGAAGTCGAGGGCGCCGGCCTTCATGGCCTGGACGCTCATGGGAATGTCGCCGTGGCCGGTCATGAAGATGATCGGCATGCGGTTGCCCATCGCAACCAGCTTCGATTGGAGCTCGAGGCCGCTCGAGCCGGGCAGCCGGACGTCCAGAACCAGGCAACCGGGACGGTTCGGCAGGGCCGCGGCGAGCAGACCGCGCGTCGAGTCGAAGGCGATCGTGTCGAGGCCCACCGACCGGAGCAGATCCTGCAGCCCGTCGCGGACACCCTCGTCATCCTCGGCGATGACCACCAGCGGGGGCGCCTTCGCGTCGGCGGCCGTCCTGACCGCGGCGCCCCGGGTGTTGCCTGCCATCGTCATCAACGAGCCCTTGCAGTCCTATGCGAGCGCACCCCTGACAGGTGTGCTTACAGAGATCGACGCCGCGCGATCAAGCGCGCGTGCTCGGGCTGGAAGGGCTTTCACAATCGTCTCGACCGGCGTGTCCCGCGGCTTGTGCAAGAGCGCCGGTCCGCGGCCCGGATCGGAGGGTTGATCAGGTCGGAGCGGGCGGCCGCCCTACGTCCTGTCGCCGGGCAGGACGGAGCTCAGCACCTGCCGGGCGGTGTCGGCCAGGAGGTGGCGCTCCTTCGAGTCGCCCTTGCCGAGCATCGACATGAAGTTCTTGACCTGCTCCAGGGTGAAGAACGGCGGCAGCGGCGGCACCTCGGGATCGGTCTTGACCTCCAGCACCACCGGCACCGGGCTCGCCAGCGCCTCGTCCCAGGCCGGGCCGACCTGCGCCGGGTCATCCACGTAGAGGCCCTTCAGGCCGATCAGCTCGGCGAACTTGTGATAGGGCACGTTCGGAATGGTCTGGCTCGCCTCGATTTCGGGTTGCCCTCCATCACCCGCTGTTCCCAGGTGACCTGGTTCAGGTCCTCGTTGTTGAACACGCAGCAGATCCAGGTCTTGTTGGACCAGCGATGCATGTACTTCGCCACCGTGATCAGCTCGGCCATGTTGTTCATCTGCATGGCGCCGTCGCCGACCAGCGCGATCACCGGCCGGTCGGGATGCGCCACCTTGGCGGCGATGGCGTAGGGCACCGCCGCGCCCATCGAGGCGAGGCCGCCCGAGAGCGAGCACATCTGGCCCCGGCGCATCTTCAGGTCGCGGGCGTACCAGTTGGCGCAGGAGCCGGAATCCGAGGTGACGATCACCCGCTCGGGCATGCGCGGCGAGAGCTCCCAGGTCACCCGCTGCGGGTTGACCGGGTTGGCCTTGGCCATCGCTCGGTCCTCGGCCTCCTTCCACCAGGAGGCGACGTTCTTCTCGATCCCGGTCCGCCAGGCGCCGCCCTCCTTCTTCTGGTCGAGGAGCGGCAGAAGGGCGGTGAGCGTCTCGGCGGCCTCGCCGCAGAGCGGCACCTCCATCGGGTAGCGCAGCGACAGCATCTCCGGCGCGATGTCGATCTGCACGCCGCGGGCCTGCCCCTCCTCGGGCAGGAACTCGGCCCAGGGAAAGCCCGAGCCGACCATCAGCAGGGTGTCGCACGCGGCCATCATGTCGGAGGACGGCTTGGAGCCGAGCAGGCCGATCGTGCCGGTGACGAAGGGCAGGTCGTCCGGCAGCGCCGCCTTGCCGAGCAGCGCCTTGGCGACGCCGGCCTGGAGCTTGTTGGCCACCGCGATGACTTCGTCGGTGGCGTGGAGCGCACCGGCGCCGACCAGGATCGCGACCTTCTGGCCGGCATTCAGCACGTCGGCCGCCCGGCGCAGGTCGCCGTCGAAGGGCACGACCTTCGGGGCGGTGTAGCCGACGCCCGAGAAGGTGTTGCCGTGCTTGCGCACCGGTCCCTCGTAGGGGACGTCCTGCAGGTCGTTGGGCAGGATGATCGCCGCGACCTTCCGCTCGGCCTTGGCGATGCGCATGGCACGGTCGGACGATGTGGCGGACCGAGGCCGGGCTCGCCGCCTGCTGCACGTAAGCGGCGACGTCCTTGTAGACGCTCGTGAGGTCGAGCTCCTGCTGGTAGTGCGCGCCATTGACGTTGCGGGCCTGCTGGCCGGCGATGGCGAGCAGCGGCACGTGATCCGAATAGGCGTCGTACATGCCGGTGAGCAGGTGCGTCGCGCCGGGACCGGAGGTGGCGAGGCAGACGCCGACCTCACCGGTGAACTTGGCGTAGGCGGTCGCCATGAAGGCCGCCATCTCTTCGTGGCGGACCTGGATGAACTCGAAGGGCAGGTCGTTGCGCTGAAGGGCGCCGAGCAGGCCGTTGATGCCGTCCCCGGGGTAGCCGAAGATCGTCCTCACCCCCCATTCGGCCAGACGCTTCCAGAAGAAGTCGGAGACGGCGTCGGCCATGTGAATCCTTGGACTATGAGCGGCCGTGGCGCCGTGCACGCAGGATCGGGCCTGCGGGCTGCGGATCGGAAACGGCTCGTGCCGCCGTGGAGCGCTGCTGCGTGCTTGGCCAACCCGACACCGGAAACCGTGTTCCTGACCACCCCGCGGCGCGCTCTGACGCGCGCGTGATGCGGCATCGGGCGGCCGAACCATCAGAATCGGCGGTGTCGAGGGGCTGCGCTGCGGCGGGCAGACGGCCCGCACCTGCGCCCTCTCGGCCTACGGGGCCGCCTCCCGCGCGGCGCTGCGCATGCCCGAGACGGCCTCAAGCGCCCGGTCACCGGGATACCGGCCCCCGGCGACGCGCCTCACGCCGTGCCGACGCGGTACTGCCGCGGCGGCGACGCGCCCGTGATCGCGAAGGCCCCGACGATGCGGTCCCGGTAGATCCGGGGATTGTGGGACGCGATGGTGCGGGCGTTGCGCCAGTACCGGTCGAGGCCGAGCCCCGACTTCACGGCCGAGGCGCCCAGCGCGTCGAACAGCGACGTCGTCGCCTGCAGCACGAGGTCCGTGACCACGCTCACGGCCTGGTTGACCTCGACATCGGCGAGCGTCGTCGCCCGCTCGGTGGCGGGCCCGTCGCCGGTCTGATGCGCCGCGTAGGCCCGCTGGAGGGCTTCGGCGCTCTTGAGCACAACGGTGCCGGCCGCGTAGGCATTGGCCCGGACGCGGCCCACCACCGCCTGGATCTGCGGATCCTCCGCTGTGCGCCCGGCATTGCCGTGGCTGTAGACCCGGGTGCGCTCGGCCACGAGCCGCGCCACGTCCTCGGCGGCCGCCCGGCCGATGCCGGCGAGCGTCGCGAGATGCACCAGCTGGAAGAACGCCATCGCGTAGGGGAAGCGGGCCGGATCGGGCTTGATCAGGTCCGGATCGAGCGCCACGCCCTCGAAGGTCACGGTGCCGCTGGCGGTCAGCGCCTGCCCGAACCCGTCCCAGTCATCGACAACCGTGACCCCAGGCGCCCGGACCGGGACGGCAGCGGTCACGGCCCCGCCCGTCTCGTCCTCGGCCGAGAGGTGGATGTAATCCGCGAACAGCGAGCCGGTGGTGTAGAACTTCCGGCCGTCCACCACGAACCCGCCGTCCCGCCGCCGCACCACCGTGTCGAAGGCGCCGACCTTGGCCGGCCCGGTTTCCGAGACGCCGCTGCCGATCGTTGCGCCGGCCCCGATCCGGGCGAGCCAGGCGGTGCGCCACGCGTCGGAGGAGGCGCACAGGGCGTCCTCCGTGAAGCCGAAATGCGCGCGCAGCGCGTTGGTGACGTTGGAATCGGCCTGGGACAGCTCGATCAGGAGCGCGAACAGCTCGGGCAGGCTGGCGCCGTGGCCGCCCTGCTCCGGGGCGAGGCGCAGGGTGGTGAAGGTCGCCTCCCGCAGCCAGCCGATCTCGGCATGGGGCAGGATGCGGGTGCGGTCCCGCTCGGCCGCGTTGGCGCGGATCTCGGCGAAGACCGGACGGAACCGGTCCGCCAGCGTCTCGTAGCGCGCACTCGGACCCGCGCCCCAGCCCGCTTCCGTCTGCGACATGGCTTCCCGTTCCCGATCCTGAGCAGCGCCGCGGCGCCTCACCCTGAAATCGAGGAGTTGTCCCGTGACCTCAAGCTGAATCGAGAGTCCGCCAAGCTTTTGAAAGCATCATCTCGCCAGGGCCGGCCTGTGAACATCTTCGATTTATAAGTCGACCCTAGAAGAAAAAGCTTTTCTTTCCGCGAACCTTCCTCTGCCGCGGAGAACGCGCGCGGCGATCCCCGACCCGTGCCGGCTCATCGATCCGACCGGTGCCTTTCGCGGCCGACATCGGAAAGACGACACTGCTGCTGATGTCCATCTATGAAGGATGTCGTTTTACACCCGCCTTAGAAATAGAAACATCGTTCCATTGATCCTGTCGTTCGTAACGGTCTTCAATAGAAGCGGGACGGGATGCGACGCGGATCTTCGCAGGACCGTGCCTTCCACAGCAGCTCCGGCACGCCGTCCGGGCACAGCTTCGAGATCCACGAGACCGTGATGACCGACGACACGTTGAGCCGGATCGCCCCGTCCCGCCGGTCCCTGCTGCACGCCGGCCTCGGCGCGGCCGCCACCCTGGCGCTCGGCGCGCCGGCAGTGCGGGCCGGCCCCCGCGAGGTGAAGATCAGCATGCAGCGCTCCTCGGTGCTGTTCACCGTGCTGAAGGTGAAGGGCACGCTGGCCGAGCGCCTGGCGCCGTTGGGCTTCACGCCGAGCTGGCACCTGTTCACCAGCGTGATCGAGCCGATGACGGCCGGCGCCGTCGACATCCATGCCGACGTCGCCGACGCGGTGCCGATCTTCACGCAATCGGCCAAGGCGCCGCTGACCTTCTACGCCCGCGAGCGCGGCGCGCCGGCCGCCGAGGCGATCATCGTGCCGGCGGAGTCGCCGATCCGCACGATCGCGGACCTCAAGGGCCGCACGGTCGGCGTCTCCCGGGGCTCGGGCAGCCACTACGTGCTCGCCGCCGCGCTGAAGCGCGCCGGCCTGAGCTTTTCCGACATCAAGCCGGCCTACCTCCAGGCGCCGGAGGGCGCGGCCGCCTTCGAGCAGGGCAGCCTCGACGCGTGGTCGATCTGGGACCCGTTCCTCGCCTTTGCGCAGGCGAAGCGCCCGGTGCGGGTCGTCGCCGACGCCACCGGCCTGACGAGCTATCACCGCTACTACCTCGTCAACGACAGCTTCGTCGCCGCGCAGCCGGAGGTCGTCGCCGTCGTCTACCGGGCGCTGGTCGAGGCCGGCGCCTGGATGCGGGCGAATCCGGAGGAGGCGGTGGCGCTGCTGGCCCCGATCTGGGGCGACCTGCCGCCCGCGGTCGTGGCCGCCGCCAACAGCCGCCGCACCTACGCGGTCGAGCCGGTGGACCGCGCCCAGCTCGGTGAGCAGCAGGCCATCGCCGACGTGTTCTACGAGGCCAAGCTCATCCCGCGCCGAATCGACGCCACCGACGTGCCGATCTGGCAGGCGCCGGCGGGGCGGGGCTGAGGCCATGGCCGGACCGACCCACGCGCCCCGCTTCGGCATCTGGGCGGCCGTCCACGGCTCCCGGGCCTCCCACCACGACCCCGACGAGCCGGACGACGCCAGCTGGGACCGCAACCGCGCCCTGGTCCTAGAGGCGGAGGCCCTGGGCTTCGATTCCGTGCTGGTCGCCCAGCACACGATGAACCCCTACGACCCGACGCGCGACCAGCTCGAGGCCTGGACGGGGGCGGCGGCGCTCGCGGCACTCACCCGCCGCATCGAGATCATCGCGGCGATCAAGCCCGGGCTCTACCATCCGGTGGTGCTCGCCAAGATGGCGCTCCAGATCGAGCATATCAGCGGCGGCCGCTTCGCCCTGAACCTCGTGAATGCCTGGAACAAGGCCGAGTTCGAGCGGGCCGGCCTGCCCTTCCCGGCCCACGACGACCGCTACGCCTACGGGCGCGAGTGGATCGGCCTCGTGGATCGGCTGATGCGCGGCGAGCGTGTCACCTTCGCGGGGGCGCATTTCCGGGTCGAGGACTACCAGCTCCGCCCCGCCGGCACGTTCCGGAAGCGGCCGACCATCTATCTCGGCGGCGAGTCGGAGCCTGCCCGGGCGCTGGCCGCCGACCATGCGGATGTCTGGTTCATCAACGGCCAGCCGCTGGAGGACGTCGCGGCCCTGATCGCCGACGTCGCCCGGCGGCCTGCGTCCAACGGCCCCCTGCGCTACGGCCTCTCGGCCTTCGTGATCGCGCGGGACTCCGACGCGGAGGCCGAGGCCGAGCACGCGCGGCTCCTCGCCCTCGCGCAGCGCGACGTGGACCTGCGCGCCGACACCCGCGCCCGGACCGACCAGGCCAGCGTGATGTTCGCCAAGACCGATGCGGCGGCTTCCCGCCACGTCGGCACCAACGGCGGCACGGCCGCCGGGCTGGTTGGCAGCTACGCCACCGTGGCGGAGCGGATCCGCGCCTTCCACGCGGCCGGCATCGAGCTGTTCATGCTGCAGTTCCAGCCGTTCGAGGCCGAGATGCGCCGCTTCGCCGAGCAGGTCCTGCCGCGCGTCCGCTGACCCGGAGAGTTCGATGAGCGGACGCACGCTGCATCTCAACGTCAACCTGCTGCATTCGGGCGTCTACCCGTCCGCGTGGCGGCTGCCGGACAGCCGGCCGGACGCCTTCATCGACATCGACCATTTCGTGCGCGTCGCCCGCATCGCGGAGCGGGGCAAGCTCGACGCGATCTTCCTGGCCGACACGCCGGCGATCAACGACCGGATCGACTACCGGCCGTTCAACGCCCTCGAACCCACGGTGGTGCTGGCGAGCGTGGCGGCGGCGACCAGCCATGTCGGCCTCGTGGCCACCGCCTCGACGACCTACAACGAGCCCTACAATCTCGCCCGTCGCTTCGCGAGCCTCGATCTCGTGAGCCGCGGCCGGGCCGGCTGGAACGTGGTGACCACGGCCGACGCCGCCGCGGGCCGCAATTTCGGCTTCGCGGGGGCGTCCGAGCACGGGGCGCGGTACGCCCGGGCCCGGGAATTCACCGAGCTGGTCCACGCCCTGTGGGACAGCTGGGAGGACGACGCGTTCGTCGGCGACAAGGCGGGCGGCAGGTTCGTCGACACCGGGAAGGTCCACGCCGTTCGCCACCGCGGCGCGCACTATACGGTCGAGGGCCCGCTCACGGTGCCGCGCAGCCCGCAAGGGCGCCCGGTGACCTTCCAGGCCGGCGGCTCGGAGGACGGGCGCGAGCTCGCCGCCGCCACCGCCGACGCGGTGTTCTCCCTGGCCCAGACCATCGAGGACGGGGCGGCCTATGCCCGGGACCTGCGCGCACGGGCGGCGCGCTACGGACGCGGGCCGGATGCGCTGATCATCCTGCCCGGCCTCGCCACGGTGATCGGCGCCACGGAGGCCGAGGCGCGCCGCCGGCAGGACGAGCTCTGGGATCTGGTGCCGGAGGCATACAGCCTCGCGCGGCTCGCCGGGACGCTGCGGATCGATCCGGCACGGCTCGACCTCGACAAGCCGCTGCCGGACCCGCTGCCGCTCCCGCCCGACGCCAACCACACGATGTTCCTCGGCACGGTCGCGCTCGCCCGGCGGGACGGGCTGACCGTGCGCCAGCTCCTGCGGGCGCTGGGCGGCGGCGTCGGCCACCGCATCGTCGCGGGCACGCCGGAGGCGATCGCCGACGACATCGAGGCGTGGTTCCGGGCCGGCGCGGCGGACGGCTTCAACCTGATGCCGGACGTGCTGCCGGACGGGCTGGAGACCTTCGTGGACGCGGTGGTGCCGATCCTCCAGCACCGCGGCCTGTTCCGGCGCGACTACGCGGGCGCGACCTTGCGCGACCATCTCGGCCTGGACCGGCCGGCAAGCCGCTACGCGGTCGGCGCGGCCTCGCTCTCCGCCTGATACGCCTGAGGCCGCCCCGGGACGGGAGGAGCCTCCACGCCGGCTGTCCGTCCGGACGATGCCGGCGCTCGGTCGCGCGCACCGACACGGCAAAGGACCGTGTACAGCCGCCTCGCACGCCGTGGGAGCGGATGACCCTCCGGCCGGCCGGGGCTAACATCCGGACCGATCGCGCCGCGCCGCGGCGCGATTCCGCTTCCCACGCCTCGTCAGCGGTCGCGATCAGAACACGCATTCAGGCTGACCGTATGCCGTCCGACGCGACAAGCCGCCCTGCCGACGCCGCCTCGTCCGGCGACGAAGCCGCCGGCGGCGCGGTCGCCTGCCTGCGGTTCGAGCCGCCCGCGGATCCGGAAGCGCTCGGCCGGGCCTGGCAGGACCATCTCGCGCCGGTCTTCGCGGTCAGCTTCCGGCCCGAGACCGATCTCACCGTCCCGATCGCGATGCGCAGCTACAACCTCGGCGACCTCCTCGTCGGCGACGTGATTGCGCCGGCCCACACCCTGGTCCGAACCGAGGCGATGATCCACCAGCAGGGCATCGACCACATCCTTCTCCAGTTCTACCGCCGGGGGCGGAGCGTCGTGGAGACGGACAGCCGCGCCGGACCGGTCACCGAGGTGCAGTGCATCGTCTTCGACCTCGCCCAGCCCGTGCGCATCGTCGCGGAGGCCGTCGACGCCACCAACGTCGTGATCCCGCGCGCGCTCCTGGAGCAGCAGGGCTGCCACCCGGACGCCCTGCACGGCCGCCCCCTCGATCACGACGGCGACCCGTTCGGCCGGCTGGTCCACAACTTCGTCGCCAACGTCGTCGCGTGCGGCGACCTGCTGGACCGGCGCGAGGCCCTGTCGGCCGCGGCGGCGATCACCCAGCTCTGCGCGAGCTGGCTGCGCGGCCAGGAGCAGGGCCGCCCGACCGAGCATCAGGACGTCCGGATCCGGCTGCGCCGCCTCATCGAGGCCGAACTGGGCAACCCGAAGCTGACGCCCGCGCTGATCGCCGGCCGCCTGGGCCTGTCGCGCTCGACGCTGTACCGCCTGTTCGCACCGAACGGCATCGTCGCCTATATCCGCGACCGCCGCCTGATGGCCGCGATGCGGATGCTCGTCCGGGACGACGCGCCCCGCCCGCTGCGCATCGCGCAGGTCGCCTACGCCGTCGGATTCTCGGACGAGCGGACCTTCCGGCGCGCGTTCAAGCGCCGGTTCGGCTTCATCCCGAGCGACGCCCCGCACCGCGCGGACACGGAGCCGGACCGGGCGTCGGCGGCCGTCCTGCGCAACTGGATCGAGAGCCTCTGACGTGCGGGCCCCTCACCGGTCGCTTCCCGCATGCCTGCCGGCCCTGCGGCTGTCCCTGTGCCTGGCCGCCGCGGCCCTGCTGCTCGATGCCCGCGCCTGCCGGGCCGAGCCCCTGGAGACGCCGCGCGAGGCACCCCTCGCCCTCCGCACCGGGAGCACCGAGACGTGGCGGGTCGCGACCCATCCGGTCCCGCCGCTGGTCATGGACGAGGGCGGCCGGCTGCGCGGGTTCAGCATCGATCTCTGGAACGCGATCGCCAAGGATCTGGGGGTCCGGACGGAGTACCGGCGCGTCGACAACCTGCCCGCGCTGTTCGACGCCCTGTCGGCAGGCCGGGCGGACGTGGCGATCGCGGCCGTCTCGATCACCGCGGAGCGCGAGCAGCGGTTCGACTTCTCGGTGACCATGCTGGAGACCGGCCTGCGGATCGCCGTCCGGGCGGCCCCGGATTCCACGGGATCGGCCACGGTGCGGGCCCTCTGGGCGCTTTTGGGCGACGCCGCCTTCCTCCAGGTCGTCCTGGGGATCGGCGCGCTCATCCTGGCGGTGGCCGCCCTCGTCTGGTGGCTGGAGCGGCGCCATCCGGCGGGCATGGTGGCGCAGGCGCCGCCCGGGCGCGGCTTCGCCTACACGCTGTGGTGGGCCCTGAGCAGCCTCGGCGCACAGGCGGAGGAGATGCCCCGCAGTCCCGCGGCGCGGGCGATCACCGTCCTCTGGCTGTTCGCCTGCATCGCCCTGGTGGCGTGGTTCACGGCCGGCCTGACCAGCACCGCGACGGTGGAGCGCCTGCGCGGCGCCATCAACGGGCCGCAGGACCTGCCGGGCAAGCGGGTGGGCACCGTCGCCGACACCACGTCGGTCGCCTATCTGGCGGACCACTTCGCCACGCCGGTGGCCTTCGCGAGCCTGGAGGAGGCCTGCGCGGCGCTGGAGGCCGGGACCGTCGCCGCAGTGGTCTACGATGCCCCGGCGCTCGCCTATTACGCGACGCAGGCCGACCACGCGCCGGTGCGCCTGATCGGGCCGGCCTTCAACCGGCAGGCCTACGGCATCCTGTTCGCGGCCAACGACCCGCGCCGCAAGCGCGTGAACCGGGCCCTCCTCGCCCTGCGGGAGGATGGCCGCTACGACGAAATCTACGGCCGGTGGTTCGGCTCCGAGAGCGGCGAGGCTCAGTCCCGCTGAACCGTCCCGGGCCGGAAGGCGTTCGCGGGGTGGCGCGCGGGCAGCCGGTCGCCCGCGCCGAACAGCTTCGCCCGCAGCGCGCCTTCGGCATAGGCGGTCTTGTAGAGGCCGCGGTCCTGCAGCTCCGGGATCACGATGTCGATGAAATCCGAGAAGCTTTCCGGCACGACGATCCGGCTGAGGTTGAAGCCGTCGACCTCGCCCTCCGCGATCCAGGCCTGGAGTTCGTCGGCGATCGTCACGGCGTCGCCGGTGAGCACCGCGTAGCGGCTGCCGAGTTGCAGCTCGGCCAGGAGGTCGCGCTTGGTCAGGCCGCGCTTGGCCGCCGCCGCGGTGGCCGACTGGATGGCGTTGCCCGGCGCGTAGGGGATCGGCTCGTCGAGGCCGTAGCGGGCGAAATCGATCCCCGTGGAGGCCGAGAAATGCGCCAGCCCGGCCTCCGGGCTCGCGTAGGACAGGTACTCGTCCCGCTTCGCCTCGGCCTCCGCCCGCGTCCGTCCGGGGATGACCGCGAGGCCGACGAACACCTTCACGTCGTCGGGCTTCCGGCCGGCGGCGACCGCCTCGGCCCGGATGGCGCGCACGGATTCGCGGGCGGCGGCGGGGTCACGGGCCGAGATGAACACGCATTCGGCGTGACGCCCCGCGAAGGCCCGGCCCCGGCCCGAGGCGCCGGCCTGGTAGAGGACCGGCGTGCGCTGGGGCGACGGCTCCGACAGGTGATAGCCCTCGACCGAGAAGAACTCGCCCCGGTGGGAGACCTTGCGGATATGGGCGGGATCGCTGAACACCCGGGTCGCCCGGTCCCGGCGCACGGCCGCGTCGTCCCAGCTGCCCTCCCAGAGCCGGTAGAGCACCTCCAGGTACTCGTCGGCGTAGTCGTAGCGCCGGTCGTGCGCCGGCAACGTGCCGCCGCTCTGGCCGCGATGGGCGCTGTCGAGATAGCCGGTGACGATGTTCCAGCCGATCCGGCCGCCGGTCAGGTGGTCGAGGGTCGAGAGGCGCCGGGCGAAGGTGTAGGGCGCCTCCTGGTGGACGTTGATCGTCACCCCGAAGCCGAGATGCTCGGTCACCGCCGCCATGGCGGAGATCATCACGGTCGGGTCGTTGACCGGGAGCTGCACGGCCTCCCGGGCGGTGACGTCGATGCCGCCGCCGTAGATGTCGTAGACGCCGATGATGTCGGCGATGAACAGGCCGTCGAACAGGCCGCGCTCCAGGAGCTTCGCCTGCTCGGTCCAGTAGGACAGCGTGTTGTAGGCGGCCGAGCGGTCGCGCGGGTGGGTCCAGAGCCCGTGGTTGATGTGGCCCACGCAAGTCATGTTGAAGGCGTTCAACAGGATCTGCTTCTTTGCGAGGGCCATCAGAGCGCTCCGTGCCGGGGCGGATGCCGGCCGTCGAGGTGGTAGGCGCCGATCCAGTGGTACTTCCAGCGCACCGGATCGTGCAGGGTGTGGGTGCGGACGTTGCGCCAGTAGCGGTCGAGCGCCTCGGCCCGGTCGGTGGCCGAGGCGCCGCCGAGTTCGAGGAGCTTGTTGGCGGCGAGAAGCCCGGCCCGGTGGCTCGCGGCCCGGGCCTCCGCCACCGCCACGGAGGCCGCCGCGACGCGCTCGGCGTCGGGGGCTTCCTGCGCGGCGTCGACGAAGCGGCCGGCCCGCGCCAGCAGGGCGTCGGCCGCCGCGAGGCGCACCTGGACGTCGCCGAGCGCGTGCAGGGTCAGGGGATCCTCGCTCGCCCGCGTTACCCCGGAATCGATCCACGGCCGGGCGCGATCGCGCACGAAGGGCAGCGTCGCCGCGAAGGCGCCCGCGCCGATGCCGAGATCGATCCCGGCATGCAGGATCTGCGCGAAGGGACCGATGGCGGTCGGCCGCTCCAGCGAGGCCTGGAACGGCACCACCCAGTCGGGCTCCACGGCGACCCGCTCGAACAGGACCGACCCTGAGCCGGTGACGCGCTGGCCGAACCCGTCCCAATCATCGACCAGGGTCACGCCGGGCGCGTCCCGGGGGATGAAGACGAGGTAGGCGACCGCCCGCTCCGCCTCCTCGGCGTTGACCAGGGTCGGGATCCGGTGGGCGTAGAGCGAGCCGGTGCAGTAGAATTTGCGGCCCTCGACAATCCAGCCCGCGGGGTCACGCACGAGCCGCGTGCGGCGGGTGTGGTCGCGCGCGCCGATCTCGGCCAGCGCGTTGCCGAAGCGCTCGCCCGCCAGGACGCGGCCGTAAAGGGCGCGCTTCTGGGCCTCGGTGCCGCCGTTGCGGAGCACCTCCAGGGCGTAGAAGTGGTTCTGCGGGATCTGGCCGAGGGAGCCGTCGCCCGCGGCGATCCGGGCGATCACCTGGGCGACCGTGGCGCTGTCGAGGCCGGGGCCGCCGTATTCCGTCGGCACCGAGATCGCCCAGAGTCCGGATGCGGTGAAGCGCTCGATCTCGGCGAAGGGCAGGAGGCGCTCGCGGTCGCGCTCGACGGCGGCCTCGGCGAAGTCGGAGGCCAGCGTGTCGGCGATCGCCAGCGCCGACGCGGCGTCGGCGATCACCGGCACCGGGCGCGGCGGCGCGGGCGTCCGCGTGAACGCGGTCTCGTGCGGCTGGAGCGGCATGGCCCGGTCCTCAGTTCCACTGGTGCCGGGCCGGCAGCACGCCGTTCAGGGCGTAGTTGCCGAGGAGGTGGTATTTCCAGCGCACGGGATCGTGCAGGGTATGGACCCGGGCGTCGCGCCAGAACCGGCCGAGATTATAGGCCTCGCGGGTCGCCGAGGCGCCGGCGAGCTCGAGGAGCCGCTCGGAGGCCTCCAGGGCCACCTCGGTGGTGAGGATCTTGGCCTGCGCCACCGCCACGGAGGCCTCGGCCGAGCTCTGCGCGGTGACGGGCGCGGCGGCGATCCGGTCCAGACTCCGTCCGGCCCGGGCCAGAACCTCCTCGGCGGCGTGCAGGTCGACCGTGAGCCGGCCGATCTCGCCGAGGATGTGGGGATCCTCCGCGACGGTCTCGGCGGTGAACGGATAGGGCCGCGTCCGGGTGCGCAGGAATGCGAGGGCGGCGGCGGTGGCGCCCCGGGCGAGGCCGGCATCGATCGCCGCCTGGATCAGCTGCGAGACCGGGCCGAACAGGCCCGGCCGGTCGGCCAGCGGCGCGAGGTCCAGGGTGAGATCCGCCTCGACGGGCGCATCCTCGAACACCACCGTGCCGCTCGCCGTGGTGCGCTGGCCGAAGCCCTGCCAATCGTCCACGACCCGCACCCCGGAGGCGTCCCGGCGGACGAAGACCACGAGCGGCCGGCCGGCGGGATCGACCGCGCGGGTCGGGATCCAATGGGCGAAGAGCGCGCCGGTCGCGTAGAAGCGCGTGCCGGTCAGGCGCGGCCCCTCCGGCCCGGCGGTCAGGCGCGTTTCCATATGGGTGATCGCCTTGCCGTTGCGGGCGGGTCCGGCATTGCCGATCCGGTAGCCGGCGAGCACGTCGCGAAAGATCCGCGCCTTCTGGTCGGGGCGCCCGGCGAACGCGACCAGGGCCAGCACGCCGAACTGGTTCTGGGGGATCTGCGCCGCCGAGCCGTCGGCCTCGGCGAGGATCGCGAACACCTCGGCGAGCGTCGCGTACGAGACCTCCGCCCCGCCGTAAGCCCGCGGCACCGTGATGCCGCCGAGCCCGCTCTCTGTGAAGGCCGCGATCTCCGCCCAGGGCAGGCGCCGGTCGCGGTCGCGCTCCGCCGCGCCCGCGGCGAAGACCCGGGCCACCGCGCGGGCGGCCGCGAGCGCCTCGGCGTCGGAGCGGATCCGGTGCGGGGGCGACGGCGGCGGCGGAAGCCGGTCCGCGGCGGCCTCGGGGGCGGGATCGTCCCGATGCAGAGTCATGGCCGGCGCGCCTCGCGAAGGGTCCGTCAGCGGGCGCGGAGGCGCCGCACCGCGGTGTCGCCCACGAGCTGCACGAGGCAGACGAGGGCGATCAGGATCGCGATCACGACGCTCATCACGGTGGTGTCGAAGCGCTGGTAGCCGTACCGGATGGCGACGTCGCCGAGCCCGCCCGCGCCCACCGCCCCGGCCATCGCGGAGGCGCCGATCATCGACACCACCGTGATGGTGAAGCCGCCGACGATGCCGGGCAGCGCCTCGGGCAGGAGCACGTGGGCGAGGATGTGCCGGCGCCGGCAGCCGATGGACTGGGCCGCCTCGATCAGGCCGGCATCGACCTCGCGCAGCGACACCTCGGCGATCCGGGCGAAGAACGGGGTGGCGCTCACCGAGAGCGGCACGATCGCCGCCCAGACGCCGATCGTGGTGCCGGCCACCAGCCGGGTGAACGGGATCAGCGCCACCAGCAGCACGATGAACGGCACCGCCCGGAAGCCGTTGACCAGGGTCCCGACCACCCGGTTGGCCCGCGGCGCCGGGAAGATGCCCTCGGGAGCGGAGGTGACGAGGAACAGCGCCAGCGGGATGCCGGCCAGCACCGCGATCCCGGCCGAGACCCCGACCATGAACAGCGTGTCCAGGAAGGCCTGCCAGAGGCGGTCGATCATCTGCGGGGTCATGGCGAGGCTCCGGGTCGAGACGGTTGTCGGGCGGCCGCTGTCGCGGACTCACGCCGCTTCGAAGTCCGAGCCGGCGTAGCCCAGCCGCTCGACGCTCCCGCCGAGCGCCCGCAGCCGCCCCTCCACGCCCGGATCCTCGCTTGCGACGGCGACCAGGATCCGGCCGACCGCGTGGCCCTGGATCCGCTCGATGCCGGCCTGGAGGAGCCGCACCGGCGCCCCGGCGGCGGCCGCCGTGCCCGAGAGATCGGGCGCGCCCTGCCCGGAATAGGTGACCTGCAGGATCGCCGACCCGCCGGGCGCCGGGTGCGGCTGCAGCCGGGCCGCGAGGTCCGCCGGCAGGCCGCGGGTCAGCGGTTCGAGGAGCGCCCGGGTGGTGGGATGCGCGGGCGCCCCGAAGACGCGCCAGACCGGCCCGGTCTCGACCACCCGGCCCGCCTCCAGCACAACCACGTCGCTGCAGATCTCGCGGATCACGCTCATCTCGTGGGTGATCAGCACGATGGTGATCCCCAGCCGCCGGTTGATGTCGCGCAGCAGATCCAGGATCGCCAGCGTCGTCTCCGGATCGAGGGCGGAGGTCGCCTCGTCGCAGAGCAGGATCTCGGGGCTGCTCACCAGCGCCCGGGCGATGCCGACCCGCTGCTTCTGCCCGCCGGAGAGCCGCGACGGGTAGGCGTCGGCCTTGTCCTCCAGCCCGACGAGGCGCAGCGCCTCCGCGACCCGCCGGCCGATCTCGGCCTTGGGGATGCCCGCCACGGCCAGCGGCAGCGCCACGTTCTGTCGGACGGTCTTGGCCGCCAGCAGGTTGAAGTGCTGGAAGATCATGCCGATGCGGCGGCGCAGGGCCACGAGCCCGTCCGTATCGAGGGCGTCGATCGGCGCGCCGTCGACCAGCACCCGGCCAGAACTCGGCCTCTCCAGCCGGTTGACGGTCCGCAGCAGGCTCGACTTGCCCGCCCCCGAGCGGCCGATGATGCCGAAGATCGCCCCGGCGGGGATGTCGAGGTCGACGCCGTCGAGGGCCCGGACCGGGCCGGCGGCGGACGGATAGGTCTTGGAGACCGCCTCGAACCGCACCGTGCCGGCGGCCCGGCCGGGCGGCGCCGTCACGCTTGCGGGAGCGAGGGCGGCGCCCGGGTTCCGCGGTCCGAGGGCGATCCGTCCGGCCGGATCGCGCAGGCTGTCGAAGACGAGGCCGACCATCAGTTCTGCCACGCCAGCAGGTAGAGCTTGTCGCTGTCGGCGAAGGACTTGCGGATCTGCTGCTTCACGGCCTCCGAATTCTGGAACAGCTTGACGAACTTGGCGATGGCCGGGTCGTCCTTGCGGGACGCCTTGGTGACGAAGCTGACGGCGAAGAGCTTGTCCTCGATGCCGGAATAGATCAGGCCGCCGGTCGGGTCGAAGCTGCCGGACGCCACGATGAAGTGCGGGTAGCCCTGCGCAAGGTCGACGTCGCGGGTGATCCGCACGAGCTGCGGACCCTCGACCTCGGTGAATTTCAGCTTCTTCGGGTTCTCGGTGATGTCGCCGAGGGTGCCGAGGAAGCCGACCCCGTCCTTCAGCCTGATCAGCCCGGCCTTCTGGAGGAGCAGCAGGGCGCGGCCCTGGTTCACCGGATCGTTGGCGACCGCCACCGAGCCGCCCACCGGGATCGCGTCGAAGCTCTTATGCTTCAGGGAGTACAGGCCGATGTTCTGCAGGATCCCGAGGCCGACGATCGCGAACTGGTAGCCCTTCTGCTTCGCGGCGTTCTCCATGAAGGGCCGGTGCTGGAAGAAGTTCACGTCGACATCGCCGGCGTCCAGCGCGACGTTCGGCGTCGTCCAGTCGCTGAACTCGATGACCTGGACATCGAGCCCCTCGGCCTTGGCCTCCCGGGCTGCCACGTTGGCGGCGTCGCTGTAGGCGCCGGGGACAGTGCCGATCTTCAGGGTCTCGGCCCGGGCGGAGACTGTGCCGAGGGCGAGCCCCAGGGCGGCGAGGACAGGCAGGACCTTCATCGGGCAGGACTCCGGGCTCGTGACGGGGCGCGGGCCCCGCACCGACCGGACGGCATCGATCCCGCAGGCGCGGCGGCGTGCGGAGACCGTTCCCCAAGTCGATGCGTGCCAGTGCGCTCAGCTGATCTTCAGCGCCGAGGTTTAGATCACGGGCGCCGGCGCCGACATTCCAAAGATACCGACCGAATGGGATGTTTGATCTCTGGCTGGCCTGTATCGGAAATTGGAATGCTTCCGGCGTCCGGCTCAGGCCGGGGCGCGTTCGTGCGGCGCATCCTTGCGCCCCGCGACCCCGCGTCCGAGATCGTGGAGGGCCATCCCGGCGAGCATGGCGGCGACGAAGACGAGGACCGGGCTCGCCCCCGTGGAGAGCGCCGCGACGGCCGGGCCGGGGCAGAAGCCCGAGAGCCCCCAGCCGATCCCGAACAGGGCCGCACCGGCGACGAGCGGCGCGTCGATCCGGCGCTTGGCCGGCCAGTCGAACCGGGTCGCGAGCACCGGCCGGGCGCGGCGCCGGCTCAGGCGGTAGCCCAGACCCGAGACCGTGACGGCGCCCCCGAGGACGAAGACGAGGCTCGGATCCCAGGCGCCCGCCACGTCGAGGAAGCCGCGTACGCGCGCCGGGTCGAGCATCCCCGAGAGCGCGAGGCCGAGGCCGAAGAGCAGCCCGGACGCCAGGGCCGCGAGGATGCGCAGGGCCGCGCTCACGCCAGCCCCCGGACGGCCGCGACCGTCAGCATGCCGGTGGCGAGGAAGACCAGCACCGCCACGATCGAGCGCGGCGACAGGCGCGCGAGGCCGCAGACGCCGTGGCCGGAGGTGCAGCCGGACCCCAGCCGCGTGCCGAAGCCGACCAGCAGGCCGGCCAGCGCCAGGACCGGCAGACCGGCCGCGATGCGCATCTGCGGCCATTGGCCGGCGAGCAGAGCGAAGAGCGGCGGCCCGAGGGCGAGGCCGAGCAGGAACGCGGCGTCGGTCCAGCGGCGCGCGCCCGGGCGGCCGAGGCCGGCGACGAGGCCGCTGATCCCCGCGATCCGGCCGTTCAGCAGGAGCAGCAGCGTGGCCGACAGGCCGATCAGCAGGCCGCCAGCCAGGGCGGGGAGATAGGTGCCCATCGCACGTCCCCGGATCGCGACTCGCAGGATCGCGACTCGCGCGGCCGCGGCGGCGGCCGGATGCGACGTGGTAGCGCTCCGGAAACGCCGGAACAAGCCTTGCCGGATCGTTTTGGACCTGTAATTATTCATTTATCGCAATGGCTTAGTGAAGATCATGCTCTTCCGCGAGCACTCCGCGAACGAAACCTTCTCCTCGACCCTGGAGCCCGGGGAAGAGCTTTTCCGGGACGATCGGGCGCCCCCGCGGCAGACCCGCGACGCTTGGGAGCCACCGGCTCTGGGCGTGGCGCAGGGCGACGAGGTCGTGTTCGAGCGGCTCGACCTCGCCGAGATCCTGGGGATCTGGCGCCACGCCCGCGGCCGGGTCGTGGGCATCCACCGCCAGGGCGGCGACGCCGCCACCGTGGATGTGAAGTTCGAGGGACACGAGACCCTGGAGCGCTACCTGCCGGACCTGTTCCGCCGCGTGCACTGACGCGCCGCCGGAAGTCTCCGACCGCCCGCGGCAAGATCCGGCCGGGCGCGGCTCAAGATCCCGCGATCTGTCGCGCCAGACGACAGGGGGTGTCTGCTTTCCCGACACTTCCGGCTGCTGACCCTCCGGCGCGGCCCCGATCACGAAAAGTTAGGCCCCTCCGCCCGCGTGCCTCCCCGGCAGGCCGGAACTCGGCCCCGTCCGAAACGTCGGGCCGGTCGCGACCACCGCGGCCGATCCCCGGCCGGGGCGGACGCGTCTGTCCCGGGGGGCACGATGGCTGAGGGGAACCGCAGAACGAGCGGGCGGCGTGCGCGCGCGGGCGCACCATGACGGCCCGCCACGGCGTCTTCGCGTTCGCGCATGTCGGCGACCTCCACCTGGCGGGTGCCGATGACCGCCACGTCGCCGACCTGCGGGCGATCCTCGCGGAGGTGGCGGGCCTGCACGGCCGGAGCCTGCTCGACTTCGCCTATCTCCCCGGCGACCTCGCCGAGGATGGCCGGGCGGAGCAGTACGCGCTCCTGCGCGCGGCCCTCGACGCGCATCCGGACCTGCCGGTGCGCCTGATCGCCGGCGACCACGACCGCCAGCACGGCACGATGACGGATTTCGACGCCCTGTTCGCGGCGATCGCCGGCAGCCGCCGCGGCGGCGGCCACGCGGCGCGCCGCCACGACCTGCCGCGCCCGCGCGATCCGGCCCCTGTCACCCAATCCTACTACGCCGAGACCATCGCGGGCGTGCGCTGCCTGTTCCTCGACATGATCAGTGCCGGCTACGGCGAGAAGGGGTTCGGCCTCGATTTCCGCCTCGGCCCCTGCCAGCTCGCTTGGCTCGGCGAGGAACTGGCCCAGGCCGAGCGCGAGGGCCTGCCCTGCGCGGTCTTCGCCCACACCTACCCGGACGACCTGTGCGTGCCCGACGAGCGGGAAGCGCTCGCCGGCCTGATCCGCCACCACGGCGTGCGCCTCGTGGAAATGGGCCATACCCACTACAACGAGCTCGCCCCGGATGGCCGCACCCTCTACGCGGCGGCCCGCTCGGTCGGCCAGAACGAGGACGGCTCGGTGGGCTACGCGGTCGCGGCGATCGACGGGCCGGTCACGAGCTGGCGCTTCAAGCCCCTCGACCGGGCGCTGCCCTTCGTGATGATCACGAGCCCGGCCGACCGGCGCCTCGCCACCGCCCCCCTCGACGCCCCCGACGGCACGATCTCGGTGCGCGCCCTCGTGCTGTCGGAGAGGCCGCAGGACGCGTGGCGCTGCCATCTGCGCGTCGATGGCGGCCCGGCCCACCCGATGGTGCCGGACGGGCCCCGCACGGTCCACGCCCGCATCCCCTGGCGGGAGGGCGCGCACCGCCTCGCCGTCACGGTGACGGACGGCACCGGCCCTGCCGATACCGAAGTGATCGAGCCCGTGGGCCGGAGCTTCGTGCCGCCGCCCCCGCACGCCCGCCCCGGCAGCGATGCGTTCCGCCTGCCCGCTTGGCCCGAGAAGGGCCTGCGCGGAGACCAGCTCGGCCCGAACCGCAATGGCCGGGACTGGTAGACGCGCTACACCCCCGCACCAACCAACCCGACAGAGGATCACCGGACCCGATGGGCGCGCTGACGCTGACCCCCAACATCGCCACCTGGGCCATCGCCGCGCTCGCGACGCTCGGCGTCATCGTGCGGCCGTTCTCCTGGCCGGAGGCGATCTGGGCCGTGCTCGGCGCCGGGGCGCTCGTCGCCCTCGGCCTGCTCGCCCCCGCCACCGCCTGGGACGGCGTGCTGAAGGGGACCGACGTCTACCTGTTCCTCGTCGGCATGATGCTGATGTCGGAGGTCGCCCGGAAGGAGGGCCTGTTCGACTGGCTGGCCTCGATCGCGGTCCGGGCTGCCAAGGGCTCGGCGACGCGGCTGTTCACCCTGGTCTACCTCGTCGGCACGGTCGTCACGGTGTTCCTGTCGAACGACGCCTGCGCGGTGGTGCTCACGCCCGCCGTCTACGCGGCCACCAAGGCCGCCAAGGTCGAGAACCCCCTCCCCTACCTGTTCATCTGCGCCTTCATCGCCAACGCGGCGAGCTTCGTGCTGCCGATCTCGAACCCGGCCAACCTCGTGGTCTTCGCCGAGCACATGCCGCCGCTGGTGCGCTGGCTCGGCCTGTTCGCCCTGCCCTCGGTTCTCGCTATCGGGACGACCTACGCGGTGCTGCGGCTGACCCAGGCAAAGACCCTGCGCGGCCAGCAGGTCGCCACCGACGTCGCGGCCGTGTCGCTGTCCCGCACCGGCCTCGTGGCGGGCTTGGGCATCGTGGCGACCGGCGGCGTGCTGATCGGCGCCTCGGCGCTCGGCCTCGACCTCGGCCTGCCGACCTTCGTGGCGGGCCTCGCCACCACGATCGTCGTGCTGCTGCTCAAGCGCGGCGGCCTCGTGGAGGTCGCCAAGGACGTGTCGTGGAGCGTGCTGCCGCTGGTGGCCGGCCTGTTCGTCCTGGTCGAGGCCCTGGAGAAGACCGGCGTGCTGGCGATGCTGGCGGACCTCCTCAAGGGCTACGCCCACGCCGCCCCGGAGGCCACCGCCTGGGGGGCGGGCGGCCTGGTCGCGGTGCTGTGCAACCTCGTCAACAACCTGCCGGCCGGGCTGATCGCGGGCGCCGCCGTGCAGGCCGCCCACGTGCCCGAGAAGGTGGCGGGCGCGATCCTGATCGGCATCGACCTCGGTCCGAACCTGTCGGTGACGGGCTCGCTCGCGACGATCCTCTGGCTCACCGCCATCCGCCGCGAGGGCCAGGATGTCGGCGCCTGGACCTTCCTGAAGCTCGGCCTGCTGGTGATGCCGCCGGCCCTCGCGCTGGCGCTCGCCGGCCTGCTCCTCGTCTGACCCTTTTCCCGCAAACCCAAGGTCCGCGCGTGACGGCTGCCCTCCTCTATCCCTTCATCCTGGTGGCGGGTGCGCTGCAGGCGATCGGCAACGCCATGAACGCGCAGCTGCGCGGCCGCATGGTCAATCCGTGGCTCGCCGCGACGGTGTCGTTCCTGCCGATCGTCTTCGTGTTCACGACCCTGTTCCTCACGATGCCGACGCCGCTGCCGAGCCTCGACAGCTTGAGCAAGATGCCCTGGTACGCGCCGCTGGGGGGCCTGGCCGGCGCGGTGGCGGTGTTCGGCGGGCTCGCCTTCATCGACAAGGTCGGCGCCGGGCCGTTCAACGGCCTGACGCTCACCGCCAACATCCTCACCTCCCTGGCGATGGACGCGCTCGGCCTGTTCGGCCTGCAGGCCGCGGGCTTCAAGCCGATGCCCTGGCTCGGCGGCCTGCTGATGGCGGTGGGCGTCACCTTCATCGCGCGCTCGGGCGGCAAGAGCGACGGCGGCGAGGGGCATGGCGAGGGGCACGGCATGTCGGGCAAGCTGCTCTACCCGTTCATCCTCGTGGCCGGCGCCCTGATGGCGATCGGCGTGGTCTGGAACGCGCAGCTCCGCGGCGCCCTGGAGAATCCCTGGCTCGCCGCGACGGTGTCGTTCGTGCCGGTCGTGTTCGTGTTCGCGCTGATGTTCCTGCTGCGGCCGTCGCCGCTGCCGACCCGGGCCGACATCGCGGGCGTCCGCTGGTGGATGCCCCTCGCCGGGATCACCGGGGCGGTGGCGGTCTTCGCCGGGCTGCTCTTCGTCGACAAGGTCGGGGCCGGCGCGTTCAACGGCCTGCTCATCACCGCCAACCTCCTGACCTCGGTGGCGCTCGACCATTTCGGCTGGTTCGGCATGAAGCAGGTCAAGGCCGGCCCGCCGCGCCTGATCGGCGCCGCCCTGATGGTCGGCGGCATCGTGCTGATCTCGCTGTTCTGAGCGCCCGGGCCGATGGCGACCCTCCCCGCTTGGCTCCTGCGCCGGGAGACCCTGCTCCTGGCCGGGGCCGCCCTCCTGGGCGCGGGCGGGGTCGCGGCCTGGGTCCTGCTCCAGGCGACGGTCCTGACCATCGCGGTCGCGCCGCGCGACGGCACCGAGCCCGGCCTGATCAAGGCCTACGCGGACGCGCTCGACGCCGCGCACGAGAAGGTCCGGCTGAGGATCCTGTCCTTCGACGACGTGCGCGAGAGCGCCGCCGCCCTGCAGGACGGGCGGGCCGACCTCGCGGTGGTCCGCCCCGACGTGCTGCTCCCGACCAACGGCCTGACCCTGGCGATCCTGCGCGACCAGGCGATGGTCATCGCCTCGCCCGAGCAGGCCGGGATCACGAGCTTCCCGAAGCTCGCCGGCAAGCGGCTCGGCATCGCGGCGCACCGGGACGCCGATCTCTGGCTGCTCCGGAATCTCCTCGGCTATTACGGGCTCACCCTGGAGGAGGCCGCCGGCCCGGTCCGGGACTCGGCGGTCCTGCTGGTCCCGGTCGACCAGGAGGCGGTGGCCGCCGCCTTCCGCGAGCGGCGGATCGACGCCTTCGTCAGCATCATCGCGCCCTCGGCACCCAAGGCGCTGGCCCTGGTCTCGGCCGTGCAGGGCGTCGCCCGCGGCGGCAAGGTGGCGTTCGTCGCCGTGGAGGATGACGGCGCCGTGATCGAGCGCTTCCCGCGGCTCCAGGCGGTCACGGTCCCGGGCGGCCTGTTCGGCGGCCGGCCGAAGCTGCCGGCCGACGACGTGAAGACGGTGGGCGCCTCGTACCGGCTGATGGCCCGCGCCTCCTTGAGCCGCGTCGTGGCGGCCGACGTGACCCAGCAGCTCTTCGAGAAGCGTACCGCCGCCGCGCAGGCGACGGACGCCGCCGAGTACGTCCAGGCCCCGGCCTACGACACGACCGTGGCGGCCACCAGCGCCCGGATCCCGATCCATCCCGGCGCGATCGACTATTACGAGCGCGACCAGCACGGCTTCATCGAGCGCTACGGCGACACGCTCTACCTGCTCGGCGCCCTGGCGGGCGGCCTCGTCTCGGTGCTGGCCTGGATCCGGCAGCGCCTCGCAGGCCTGCGCCGCGAGCGCATCGACGAGATCATGGACCGGCTCCTGGAGATCGCCGGGCAGGCCCGGGCGCTGCGCGACCCGGCGGCGATCGCGGCGCTCAACACCGAGGTCGACGCCCTGGCCATGGACGTGGTGCGCTACGCCCGGGAGCGGGAGCCGGACACCCGAACCATGTCGGCTGCTGCGGTCGCCATCGACACCGCTCGGGCGACCATCGCGGATTGCCGGGCGCACGCGGCGGAGGCGGGAGGTCGGGCCGGGCGGCCTGTCCGGCTGCACGGCGCGGGCGGGGGCTGAGATGGCCATCTCGGAAGTTCACCCCCGGGCGTTCTCGTGTCCGCCCTGTGCGGCCGGCGCATCGGGAACCTTTGGAGCCAGCTCCGACTGATGCTGTCCCGCCGTCATCCCGGGGCCGCACAGCGGAGCCCGGGATCCAGACCCGCCGACGTGCCAAGATCCTGCACGGCCAGCGGATCTGGGTTGCCCGCCTGCGGCGTGCCCCTCCGGGTCCGGGCTCGCCTGCGGCGCCCCGGAACGACGGCGGACCCGATCCGGCGGGCAGCCTCGACACTCTGGGACACCGATTCGCGCATGCACAGAGCCAGCGGCATGGCCGTCTCGACCGCGCCGGCACCGGACCTGGTCGATCCCGCGCCGGATGCCGCCTCCGTCCGGGCGCGCATGGCGGCACGGGTGCAGCGGTCCCTGCGCTCGCGCACCGTGGCGTGGATGACGGTGGGGTTCGCCACGATCCTGGTGATGACCGCCATCGCGCTCGGCGCCTTCGTGTACCAGCAGCGCGGCATCGACGCCGTGCGCCACACCGTGGCGGTGGACGGGCGCCTCGCCCGCGTGCTGTCCGCGGTGCAGGACGCCGAGACCGGCCAGCGCGGCTACCTGCTCACCGGCGACGAGGCCTTCCTGCTGCCCTTCACCGAGGGCCGGCCGAACGCCGACCGCCAGCTCGACCTCCTGCGCGACCTCGTCCGGGACGATCCCGACCAGAAGTCCGACCTCGACGCCCTGGCCGGGCTGATCCGCCGGAAGCTCGACGAAATCGGCGCCAGCGTCGCCCTCATGCGCGGCGGCGACGGCGCGGCGGCCCGCGCGTCCGTGGCGGGCGGGCGCGGCAAGCAGGTGATGGACGCGATCCGCGACCGCGTGCGCCTCATGGAGGCGCACGAGGCCGACCGGATGGAGCGGCGGCAGGCGATCGTGTCCCGGATCGCCCTGGCCATCTGGGTCCTGGTCGGCGCCCTCGCGGTCCTGTTCGTGCTGTTCGCCGCCTCGGCCCTGCGGGAGGCGACCCGGCGCAACCGGCTGTCGCGGTTCCTCCCGCAGGAGCTGGTCCTGCGGCTCGCCGACGGCGACGGCAGCCTGAAGGCCGGCCGCCGACAGCAGGCCGCCATCGTGTTCATCGACATGCGCGGGTCGACCGCCCTTGCCGAGAGCCTCGATCCGCACCGGCTCTCCGAGTTCCTGTCCGCGTTCCGGCGGCGGGTGACGCGCCTCGCCCGCCTGCGCGGCGGCGTGGTCGACAAGTTCATCGGCGACGGGGCCCTGGTGGTGTTCGGCCTGCCCGAGCCCGGCCCCGACGATGCCGCCCGCGCCCTCGCCTTCGCCCAGGACCTCGTTGCGGTGATCGCCCGCTGGACCGACCGGGCCGGGCCGACGGAAGCCGTACGCATCGGCGTCGGCGTCCATTACGGCGAGGTGTTCTGCGGGATCATCGGCGAGGAGGCGCGCTACGAGTTCACCGTGCTGGGCGACGCCGTCAACGTCGCCGCCCGCCTGGAACAGGCGACCAAGCTCCACGGCGTCCCGATCCTGGTCTCGGAGGCGGCGCGGCGAGCGGCCGGAGCCCCGGCTGCGGCGTGGCGCGAGGTCAGCCGCGAGCCCCTGCGGGGACGCCGCGAGCGCATGGCCTACCACACGCCCGCCGGACCGGGCGCCGGCCGGGCGGATGTTCCGCTGCCGACGATCGAAACGCCGCCCTGAGAAGAACCTGTTTGCCGTCGGGTCTGGGCGGAGAACAAGCATCTCTACGCGCAGCGAAATACGAAAGACGCGTCCATTGCGAACGGGGGTGCCGAGCGCGACATTCCGCATCATGCGCAGCGCCTCTGAAATCCAGTCGCCGGCCTTCGATCCGTTCGGCGAGCCCGTCGCCGACGGCGTCGCGCGCGCCTGCCCGGCCTCCACGACCGGCGACCGCACGGCGCGGCGCGTCGGCGGTGCGGTGTTCTGGACGCTGGCGCTGGCGATCCTGGCCGGCCGCGTCTACGCCTACGATCTTCCGGCCGTGCAATCCGTCGCCGCCCACGCGGCGCAGGTGCTCGCGCTGCGCTGACGCGCGGAACGCGCGTTCCGTCCGTCGCTCGACACGCTCAGTACGTCCCCGCCAGATAGGCGGCGATCGCGCCGGCATCGGCCTGCTCGATCGGGGCGTGGTAGGCCTTGATCATCTTGGCCACCTCCGCGTCCCAGAACGCCGTCCCGCGGCCGGGCGGCTGCGTGGCGATGTAATCCACCGAGTGGCAGGTCTGGCAATTGGCCTGGGCGGCCTCGTAGCCCGCGGCCAGGCTGCCGTCCTTCGGCGGCCGCAACTGCGCGGTCGGGTCCGGGACCGTGTAGGTCCGCGGCGCGGCCCAGGCCGCGCCGGCGGTCAGGCCCGCGATCACCGCACCGAGCAGAAGCGCACGCATCCCGTCCGTCCTCCGGTTCGCCGTCATGCCGCCTGCACCCGGGTGGTCTCGACGCCGTTGCGCATGTAGCCGGACGGGTTCCAGCGGGACGCCATCGGCTGAGTGCTGCCGTCCTGGGCGGTGGCCCGCACCCGAATCGCGTGGGCGCCGGGCGCGAGTGCGGTCGCGAGCGACCAGGGCCGGAACGCGTAGGGGCCGAGATCCTGGCCGAGCGCGGCCTGGATCCAGGTGGCGCCGTCGTCGGTCGAGACCGCGACCTCCTTGATGCCCGAGCCGCCGTCGAACGCGATGCCGCGCAGGGCGACCGGCCCGGCCTTCACCTGCGCGCCGTCGGTCAGGTTGGTCAGGAACGACCGCACGTTGAGGCGTCCGATCGGCACGGTCTTGTCGGCGGCCTTGCCGGGCTCCGTGCAGGCGCAGGGATTGTCGGGGATGCGGTAGGCGGTCTTCATGAAGAAGCCCTCGAACGGCTTGTCCAAGACCGTGATGGTGTCGAGGTGCTTGACCCAGTAGGTCCCGTAATAGCCCGGCACTACGAGGCGGAGTGGGTAGCCGTTGAGCCAGGGCAGATCCGCGCCGTTCATGCCCCAGGCGAGCAGCACCTGCCCGTCGCCGGCCTGGTCGAGGGTCAGCGCCTTGGCGAAGTCCGGTGTCTCCGGCAGGACCGGGCGGTCGAGCCCGTTGAACGCGACCTGCACGGCCCCGGCCTTCACCCCGGCCCTGTCGAGCACGCTCTTCAGCGGCACGCCGGTCCAGCGGGCGCAGCCCATGGCGCCGTTGGCGAGCTGGCCGCCGGCCATGCGCGGCTCGAAGAAGCCGCGGGAATTGCCCGAGCACTGGTTGACCGCGACGATCTCGGTCCGGCCCGGCAGCGCCTTCAGCTCCGCAAGCGACAGCGCGACGGGGCGCTCCACATGGCCGCCGACATTCAGCCGGAACGCCTCGGGGTCGATCTCCAGGGGGATGTCGGCGAGGTGGTAGCGGACGAAGAACGCGTCGTTCGGCGTGATCGCGCCCTCGCCGAAGACCGCGAACGGCGTCTCCAGCTGGGGCGGCCGGGCGGTGGTCTGCAGCAGCGGCCGCTTGCCCGGATAGGCGACGAGCGGTCGCTCGCCGTTGCCGAAGGGCAGGTGCGCGTCCTCCCCGGCCCGGGCGGGCCGCAGGCCGCTCCCCGCCGCCAGGACGCCGAGGGCGGCGCTCCTCAGGAAGGCCCGTCGTGCCGGATCGGTCATCCCCTGCTCCCTCCCGGCCGGCCCCGCAATTCGCGGTCGCGCAGCGCCGGTCCCGATGGATAGCCCGCGCCGGCCGAAAGGCCCAGATCCCGGGCGTTCAGCCCTGCGTGAGGTGCCGGCGCACCGCCGCCGCGATCACGGCCGAGACCCGGACGTTCGATTCCTGCGTCACCCCGGCGATGTGCGGCGTGAGGATCAGGTTCGGCACCCCCGCGAGCGCGGCGCCGGCCGCGGCGTCGAGGGGCTCGCGGTCGAACACGTCGAGGGCCGCGCCGCCGAGATGCCCCGACCGCAGGGCCGCCGCCACCGCGGCCGCGTCGACGACGCCGCCCCGGGCGGCGTTGATCAGCACGGCGCCCGCGGGCATCCGCGCGAGGGCGGCCGCGTCGATCAGGCCGCGGGTCTCCGCGGTGAGCGGGACGTGCAGGGAGAGCACGTCGCTCTCCGCGATCAGCGTCGTGAGGTCCCGCCGCTGCACCGGACCGTAGGCGGGCGTCCAGGCCGGATCCGCGTCCGCGACGAACGGGTCATGGGCCGCGAGCGCCATGCCGAGGGCGGCGGCGCGTCGGGCGGTCTCCCGGGCGATCGATCCGAAGCCCACGAGCCCGAGACGCTTGCCGGCGATCTCGCGCCCCATCAGGGCGTTGCGCGGCCACGCGCCCGAAGCGACCGCCGCGCTCGCTCCGTAGGCCCCGCGCAGGAGCAGCATCGCGGTCGCCACCACGTACTCGGCGACCGCCCCGTCATTGGCGCCCGTCGCCGGATAGACCGCGATACCGCGCGCCTCGCAGACCGGGACATCGATGTTGTCGAGACCGACCCCGAGCCGCCCGACCACCCGGAGACGCGCCGCGGCGGCGAGGAGCGGGCCGCGCACCTGCGTCCGGTTGCGCACGATCAGGGCGTCGGCGTCGCCTAGGACCGCCGCCAGGGCGTCGGGCCGGTCGACGAGACCGGGATCGTACAGGGTGTCGAAGCCCGCGAGATCCGCGGCGATCGCCGCCTCGTCCATGAACTCGCTGATGACGACCTTGGGCATGCGGCGCTCGGTTCCTCGGGTTCGCGTGGCCGCAACCCGCTACAGGGGTTTGCGGCCCCGTGGAACAGCAACATGGAACAGAGGCGGCCGCGGCTCAGGCCACCGCGCGCACGGCCTGGTCCGCCAGCAGGGCCGTCCGGGGTATGCGCTCGACTAGGCTCGCCACCTCGCCGGGCGGACGGGCCGGGCTGTACAGGAAGCCTTGCGCGGAGTTGCAGCGCCGCGACCGGAGAAGCGCCGCCTGCTGCTCCGTCTCGACGCCCTCCACCGTGACGTCGATGCGCAGGTCACGGGCGATGACCATGATCGCCTCGATCACCGTCAGGCATTCCGGACGGCTGCTCAGGTCGCGGACGAAGGCCCGGTCGATCTTGATCTTGTCGACCGGAAACTGCGTCAGGTAGCTCAGCGACGAGTAGCCCGTCCCGAAATCGCCGAGGGCGATGCGCACGCCGAGTGCCCGCAGCGCGCGAAGGTTGTCGAGGACGTGCGGCGTGTTGGCGAGGAAGATCGATTCCGTGATCTCGATTTCCAGGCGCTCCGGCGCGAGGCCGGTCTCGGCCAGCACGGCCTCGACGTCGGCGAAGAAGTCGGGCAGCCGGAAATGGATCGACGAGATGTTGACGGCCACGCGCATCTGCGCCGGCCAGGTCAGCGCCTCGGCGCAGGCCTGCCGCAGCGCCCAGCGCCCGATCGTGATGACGAAGCCCGTGCTCTCGGCGATCGGGATCATCTCGGCGGGCGAGACGGCGCCGTGCCCGGCGCGCGTCCAGCGCAGCAGCGCTTCGCAGCCGACCACCTGCCCGTCCTGCAGGCTCACCAGCGGCTGGTAGTGCAGCTCCATCTCGCCGTTCTCGAGGCCCGCCCGCATCGCCTCGCCGAGCTCGCGCCAGCGCTGGACGCGGCGCTCCAGGTTGCGGTCGAAGCGCTGCCAGCGGCCCTTGCCGGCCTCCTTGGCGCTGTAGAGCGCGAGGTCGGCCTTGCGGAGCAGGTCCGCGGGGGCGGCCGCATCCCCGGGCGCGCACGCGATCCCGATGCTCACGCCGATCTCCGCCCGGACGCCGTCGATCAGGTAGGGCGCGCACAGGGCGCCGATGGCGGCCTCGGCCAGGGCCTCCGCCGCGGGATCCCCGCCGCGGTGCAGAATCGCGAACTCGTCGCCGCCGAGACGGAACGCCTGGGCGTCGGCCGGGAGCAGGACGCGCAGGCGCTCGCCGACTTGGCACAGCAGGGCGTCACCCGTGGCGTGGCCCGCGCTGTCGTTGACGGTCTTGAAGCCGTCGAGATCGAGGTAGAGCAGGCTGACCGGCGCGCCCTGGACCTCCGAGACGGCCGCCGCGCAGGCCTCGGAGGCGACCTCGTGGAACATGACCCGGTTGGACAGGCCGGTCAGCGCGTCCCGGGTCGCCAGATAGGCGATATGCGCCTCCGCCTCGCGGCTCTGCGTGACGTCCGAGCCGACGCCGCGGAAGCCCGCGAAGCTCCTGCGCTGATCGAGGAACGGCTTGCCGCTCAGCCGGAGCCAGCGTTGGCCGGCCGGCGTGGGGAAGGCGACGAGGTGCTCGTGGAAGGCGCGGCCCTGCCGGAGGTGATCGAGGAGCTCGGCGCTGTGGTCGGCCTCGTGCACCGTGTCGCGCGAGGCCTCGCCTCTGCCGGCGAGCAGGGCCTCGAACGCGCTGTGCTGAAGCACCGCGACCGGGCAGCCGAGCACCTCCGCCATCCGGGTGGAGACGTGCTGAAACTGTCCGGTCGCGTCCGTCTCCCAGAGCCAGTCGCTGGCATGCGCCTCGAACTCGTTGAGCAGCAGGCCGATCGTCTCGCTCTGCTCCTCGACCCGCACCCGGTCCAGGATGCGCTGGCGCGACAGGCGGCTCATGCGGCCCACGCTCACCACCACGAAGAGCGCGTAGACGACGAGCAGGAAGCCGATGCTGAGCGCGACCGGCTCCCCGCACCGCGCCAGCCCGACGAAGCTCCCGAGGATGACCGGGATCGCGAACAGGTACGAGACCGACAGGAGCGGGCCGACCACGTAGGCGTCCGAGATCAGGCCCGCCGCGGTGGCGACGATGATCAGGCGCTCGTCGCCGTCGGCGGGGGCGAACAGCACCACCGGCATGGTCGCCCAGGCCAGGCCCAGGGCGAGGGCCAGCCCGCCGGAGATCCGGCAGCCCCACAGGACCCCGGCCGGCGAGACGGCGCTGGCATAGGTGCGCAGGTAGCGCCAGGTCAGATAGGTCGCCGCGACGATCACCACGGCGACCCAGGCGAGCAGGCCGAGGAGGTAGGCCTGCGGTGCCGAGGTCCAGAAGAAGTAGGCGACGGCGGCCGCGATGATCAGGTGCGTGACGGCCGAGTAGGTGGCGAGCTTCAGCGTCTCCTCGAGGAGGCCGGCGCGGACCTGCAGCCGGTAGCGGCTCGGCAGGGCCGCGACGGCGTCGAGGCGGCGGATGCGGTCGATCAGGGACCGGGCCGTACCGCCCGGCGCGGCGGCCGTTCCGACCGCCTGAGCCGTCTCGGCCGCCTTGCCGGTTTCGGCCGCGCGGTCCGGCCCGGGCGCGCGTTCAGTGGACATGGCGCGGCACGACCTTCATCCGCAGGCCGCCCTCGGGCCTCAGCGTCACGCGGAACTGCGCCCGCGGCATCTCGGCCGCCTCGGGCACGAAGCGGAAGGCAGGCAGCAGCGTCGCCAGGATGACGAGGCATTCCGTCAGGGCAAGGCTCATGCCGATGCAGACCCGCGGGCCGGCGCCGAACGGCAGGTAGGCGTAGCGGTCGCGCGCCGCGGCCCGGTCGGGGGCGAAGCGGTCCGGATCGAACAGGTCCGGCCGGTCCCAGAGCAGCGCGTGCCGGTGCAGGGCGTAGACGGGGACGTGGATCGACTGCCCGGCCGGGACGGTCATGTCTCCGAGGCGGACCGGGGCCTTCGCCCGCCGCACGATCAGCGGGGCCGGCGGATACAGGCGCATCACCTCGAGGAGAACTTGGCGGGTGTAGGGCAGCCGGTCTGCGGCCTCGGGATCGGCGACGAGGTCCGCGTCAAGGGCCGCCATCTCGGCGAGGACGCGCCGCTCGACCTCCGGGTGCTCCGCCAGGACCCGGAAGGTCCAGGCCAGCGCGAGGGCGGTGGTCTCGTGGCCGGCGGCGACGAAGGTCAGGAGGTTGTCGATGATGCTCGCGTCGGCGAGGGGCTGGCCGGTCTCCGGATCCCGTGCCTCGAGCAGGAGACCGAGAAGGTCGGCACCGGGCTCGGCCCGGGCGCGGCGGCGCGCGATCGTCCGGCCGACCTCGGCGCGCAGGTAGCGGGCCGCCGCCGCGCCCGCCCGCGCCCCCGGATGCGGGACCCAGGCCGGCGCGTGCAGCATCTCGAGGGCGATCTTCCAGCTGGTCTGGCCGAGATACGCGTCCATCGCGCGGCCGAACGGCTCGACCTCCAGTTGGTCGTCGCCCGACACCATCGTGGCGACGATCACGTCGAAGGTGGTGCGCATCATCTCGCGCAGGATGTCCCGGGTCCCGTCGGGCGGCGTGTCGCCGCGCCAGCGCGCCCGGGTCGCCTCGGCGGCCCGGGCCATCGCCGGCACGAAGCTGCGCACGCGATCCGGTCGGAACATCGGGACCGCGGTCCTGCGCTGCTCCCGCCAGTGTGGACCATCCGCGGTGAGGACGCCGGCCCCGAGCGCGGGCGCGAGGGCGCGCAGCATGAACGGCTCGCGCTCCAGGGCGTCGGCCTGATCGACCATCAGGCTGCGGATCTGGCCGGGGCTGCACACGTAGGTGGTCCGCCGCCCGAGGAAGCGGGTGGTCACCAGCGGCTGCGTGTAGATCTGCTGCGGCCACGCCTCGATCAGGCTGCGCAGCATCGTGGCGAGCACCGACGGCAGAAGCATCACCTCGGCCAGGGCCTCCCCGAGCGGGGTCTGGCCCGGCTCGCAGACCCTGAACCTTCCGACAGCTGGCATTCCCAAATCCTCTCGGGACCAGAATCGGGTGCCAGTGTTAAATTTTGGCTCGGTTCGGACCAGCATCCGGGCCCGAGTTCCCTGACCGGCCAGAGAATTCATCACCGTGCTTACCGATCGCTTGCGCAATCGCGCGCGGATCGGAAGGTTAGGAAACCGCACCGCCGCGCCGCATCTGCGCGCGGTGCGCCACCGACTGGCGCACGGCCGCGATCAACTGCGGACCCGGCAGACCGTCTGAAACGATACAGCTCCGCATTTGGGCCGTCGGTCGGATCATCGCCAGGCTGATTCTCTGGTGGAGCCGAGCCGATCCGTCGGCTTGCGGCTGTCGCCTCGGGCGTCGGCTGGCGAACCCGGAGCTCAATCCACCCCGCAGGCCAGAAGATCGCGTCTGTGCCGCTCGGCCTCCTCCCGCGCCTCCTCCTGCCAGCTGTCCTCGGGAGGGGTGACCTTGACCCGGTCCGACCGCTCGCCCGGCAGATGCAGGCTGCGCGGGTCGACGGTCAGCGAACCCGTCGTCTCGGGATCCTGGCCGCAATCCGGGCCCGGCCGATAGGCCTGCGCGAAGGCGGGACCGGCACACACGGTCGCGGCCACCGTGAGGGCGATGAGCTTGTTCATGATCGGTGTCTCGGCATCCTGACGCGACGGTTCGGTCACCGTCGTGGGCGGCGGCGGGTGCGGGCCGACCGCCTTACCGGGAAGTTCGGGCGAAGGCTCGGCCGCAGCTATGGGCGCGGAGCATGCGCCCCCCGACACGGTCGCGCTTGACCGCGCTTCCCCATCGGGCGGGCCGCGCGCCGCGAGCGAAGCGCGCATGGCCAAGCCGGAATGGCCAAGCCGGAATGGACAGGCCGGAACGGCCTCGCTAGCCTTCCGGAATGGCTGACAGCATTCTGGAGATCACCGGTCGCGTCGGGAGCACCGTGCGCGCCGTATCGACATCCGCCGGCATCGGCCTGCGGTCGCGAACCCATGGCGCAGGCGTGGCCGTCGACCTCGCACCGGAAGCGGCCCTCGAACTCGGCGAGTGGCTGGTGGAGCAGGCGCGGGCACAGGGTGTCGCCCGTCCTGCGGACGACGACCAAGGTGCGGCCGCCAGCCAAGGGGCGGCCGACAGCACAGGGGCGGCCGCCGCGCGGAGCCCCGCATCGCCCGAAGGGGCGACCCGCGGCCTGACGCCGGCCGGGCGCCATCGCCGTCCGCGGACCGGCCGGAAGATGCCGGCCGCGCGATAGGTCCCGCTGGGCACGATCTCCGGGCCGCCGGGGCCCAGGGTCGGGCGTCGCGGCTGAACGCCGGAAGCCTGTGCGGCGTGCCGTTGTGGCGGCCGTGCGACAGGGCTCGGCGACCGCCTGTGGATGACGGCGCTTGCCCCCGAATGATCAAGGTTTGGGCGCGAGGCTGATCAGATCACCCGCGATCCGATGACCATGCTGGCTCTCCATCACGCTTTCGTCCACCGGCACCGCGAAGAGGTTGCCGTGCTCGTCTCCTCGGTCGTGTTCCTGGCCAGCGCGCTGCCGTTGTTCTGGGCGCTCGGCTGACCGTCGTCCGGACCGGGAAACGTCTCGGCCGATCCCGCCCCTCTCGGCTGTCGCGGCGTTTCCTCAGGGCGCCCGCGCGTCCCTGGAAGCGTGGCGTTCCGCTTCCGCCCGCCACGCCCTGCATTCGGCCTGGACCGCCTCGAGACGCGCATGCAGGTGCCCGGCGTCGATCGCCGTCTCCATCAGCATGTCCTGCGCGGCGGCGAGCTGCTGACGCAGCTCGGTATTCTCGGTGGCGAGGACGAGGAGGAGAGAGGCCACATCGTCACCCATCCGGGCTCCTGCTTCCGCGATCCGAGCCGGCGCGTCTACGCGCGCCGGGCGGCAGGTTCAACCGCGTTGATCAAGACGCGCCCGGACACGCCGCCGCGCCTCTGCCCGCCGGATTCACCACCCGTGCGGGATCGCGCCGCGCGACCGCGTGACCGAAGGCCGGCCGCCGCGACACCCGAAGCCTCAAAGGGCCGAGCCGGATGAGCGGCGGCGCGACAGGTCGGGCAGAAAAGCCGGATCGGTGAGGGCCGCCGCGAGCACCGCGAACAGGCCGAGATGGAGCCCCAGGGCCGCGAGCCCGAGATCGTGCAGCGACCACAAGCCGATGGCGCCGGCCGCCATTACGGGCGGTCCGGCGACGTAGACCGGCATTCGCCACGGGGCCGCGGGCCGCGCCAAGCGCCAGAAGCAGCCGGCGAAGGCCGCGAGCGCGAGACCGCCCTTGATCAGCGCCATGAAGCGGATCACCCGCACGAGGTCCGGATCGACGGTTGCGGCCGGGCCCCGCACGGCCGCGGCGCAGCCGACCAGAACCGCGCAGGCGGTTATCACGGCGAGGGCCGGGCGCGCGGATCGCGGCCCGCTCGGGGCGACAGCGGATGCGTCTGCGATTCGCATCGTCTGGGTTCGCATCACGGTCTCGCGCCGACGGCGTCGCGGTGGCCCGACACCGGGTCCGCCCGGACCGGCCGAGCGAGGCAGGCTTCGCCCTCACCGGACGCCGCCAGGGTGACAGTCTTGCCCGCGTCCCGCGCGATGATCCGCATCCTATCACCGCTTCGACCCGATCGCCGATCGGCGCCGCTCAATCCTGAGGTGTCATCGATTCTATTCAGAGCTGTGATAGCAGTCCTAGTCGGCTTCGAAGCGCCGGACGGCGCCGGGCCTTGGACTGGAGCGATCATGCGCCTTTCACCCTGGCTTGTCGGCCTGTGTCTCGGGGTTGCGCTGCCATGCGCCGCGAGTGCGCAACCCGCTCCGAAGCCCGCGCCCGCCGCGGCGCCGGATCCGGCCTTGCTGAAGGTCGCCCGGGAGACGGTCGCCCAGATGCAGGGCGACCGCGCCGCGACGCTCAGCTCGATGGCCGCGCCCATGGTCGGCATGATGCAGCAGATCGGCATCAAGGAGCCCGACAAGGCCCAGGTGCTGGTGCAGGAAGTCGTGATGCCGACCCTGTCGGCGCATTACGACGAGCTGCTCGACATCCAGGCCCGCGGCTTCGCCACGGTGCTCGGCAAGGACGACCTGCAGGCCATCGCGGCGTTCTACGCCACGCCGGCTGGCAAACGCCTCGCGGCCGCCCAGCCGCAGCTCGCCCAGATCCAGCTTGCCGGCATGCAGCAATGGATGCAGGCCGTGGCGCCCGAGATGCAGGGCAAGCTCATCAAGGCGGTCCAGGCGCACGGCTGGACGGCGGGGGGCCAAACGAAACCCCAGTGAGCCACACCCTGCCCTGAGCCGGAACCTCTCATCCGATCCGCGCGTGCCGGGAGGCGGCGGACGGCCGGGACGGCTGGGGAATCCGGCCTCGCCCGCGGCGAGCCGGACCGCCGCCCGGCGTGACGGCCGACAGGTCCAGAGCCGTCCCAGGCAGCGGCTGCCGGCGGCGCGGACGGTAAAAATTCTACGGCCACGCTGAAACGCGCGACGGAGGGACGCATTTCTGATCCATGTCAGGATCTCGCCCCCTCGCCGTTATCGCCGATGATGAAGCCGTCATCCGCATGGCTGCAGCCGACATGCTGTCGGCGCTCGGCTTCGAGGTGCTGGAAGCCGAGCATGCCTCCGGGGCCCTGCAGCACCTAGAGGCCTGTGGCGGCGCCACGCTGCTCTACACCGACATCAACATGCCTGGTGTAATGGATGGCTGTGATCTGGCGCACGCCGTTCGCGCGCGCTGGCCCGAAACCCGGATCATCGTCTGCTCGGGGTGCGACCCGCTGGAGGCCGCGACACTGCCCGAAGCCGCCCACTTCATCAGCAAGCCCTGCGCTGAGCGCCTCGTCCGCAAGGCGCTTCAGGCGCTGCGGCTGCACTGAGCCGAGGAGCCACGCGAAAGCGGCACGAAAAAACCCGCACCGGCGGACCGGGCGGGCTGAAGGCGTTCTTGGGAGGAAGCGCGACCATACGGCGCGTGCATCTGGTATACCAGAGCGTCCAATGCATGTCTGACCAGCGAGAGTGGGACCGGCACGGTCGAGACACCCGTCCGGGCGGGCGATCCCGGCCTGGAAACGCGGCGCGGATCGCCCTTGCCGGACAGGCTGGCGCTGACCGGCAGCGCCAGCGCAGTGCCGCCCTTCAGTAAGGATAGCCGTAGTACGGCCGCGGCGCCGGACGGTAGCGCTCCCTCACAGGCCGGCCTTGAGGGCCGTACGGTCCGTAGGCCCGCAGGTAGGTGTTGTATTCGGGCGGCGAATAGTTGCCGCTGTTCACCCCGCCGGTGCGGCCATTACCGCTGAGTTCGGAATAGGGGTTCAACCCGCTTCCGCTGTCTCCGCCGCCGCTGCCGCGTGCCAGCACGGCGCCCGACGCGCCCAGGATCATCACGGCCGCAAGCGCAGCGCGCGTTGCATGCTGTCTCATAGTGCTCTCCCGATCGGCTCTGCCCCCGCTGGAGCAGAGATGGGAGGCGCGGTCCCGGTTTGGCACCGGGGCGCGGCATGACGGCTCAGGGAGGGCTCAGCCTGAGCTGGCGGCCTCACGCCCGCCCCGTGACGGTCTCACCCGCGCTCATCGGCCCGCCAGCGGCGCGGCGGGTCGACCCAGACCCCGCTCTCCGCGTCCGGGGATTGGCTCATCACCTCCCGCTTCGAACCGGCTCCCGTTCGCGCCGCGTCGACCGCCGATACCTTGGGCGTGATCGCTCCGGTGGTCTCGGGATCCATCCAGTCCGGCGCGAGCGCAGTGCCCTGGGCGGCCTGGGCAACTTGGGCGGCCGGATCCGGCAGATTGCGCTCGTAGCCCACGACCACGGCGGTGAGGCCCACCGCGACCAGCACGAAGGCCAGTCCGTCGACGATCATGTAGCCCAGTCTCGGCATCGCACCCGCGCTCGTCCCGAAGCTCCAGGGCTACGGCGGCAGGGTTAACGATTCCTGGCACGCGCGCGCGATCACGCCGCGGCTACCGGGTGACGGCCCAGGTTCCGGATCGGCTGCCAGCGAGAGAGGCCGGCCACGATCGGTGTTCTGCCGACGATCGCGCCGTCGCGCTGTCCTGCCGCCAACGGTTGGAGGGCCGAGTCGCCCGCCGGGCCGGGCCCCTCCGACGCGCGTTCCGACCGCGGCGTCATGTGTGTCGACGGCCCAAGCGTGAGGCGCCGTCAGATGGCCGAGAGGCTTTCGACGGCGTCGCCGAGACGGGAGGCCGCGACGATCCGCGCAGCGCACGGGCTCAGCTGTCCAGCGCTCGGATCCGTCGACGAACCTCACCGCCCCAGCAACTGGTGAAGTATCAGACCGGAGAAAATGAACAGGAGCAGCATCACGTTCAGGTAGAGATGCATCCGACTGCGCCGGACGTCGAGCTGATCATCGTCGCTGTTCAGCGCCCGCTCGTACTCATAATTGCCGAACATCAGAGAAAAACCGCTTCCTGCTCCATGCGCCCGCGCGAGGTGAGGTGGACCGCGCCCAGTCCGAGGCCGCAGGCCTCGATCAGCTCGTTCTGGATGTCTTTGCGCTGCGCCTCTGTCAGTTCGGACAAGATGTCTTGGCCCTCGCGATCGATCGCCGCTGTCAGACGGCATGATGAACCCGTGATCTCGAAATCGACCAAGACTTCGCGCTCCGCGTAAGAATCAAGAGGATCGATGCACAGGTGTTTGGGCAAGTCGAATGATCCCGCGGACCCTGTCGTGAATTCTATACGCAACTTACGAGCTGGTTCTTAGCGCGGTCAATGCGTTTGATTTTCGTTTTTCGAACGACAGCGAGAAAGAACATGCGCCCATGCGCGGTGCGGGCAGCGCCTTGTTCCAAGACACGCGGCAGGGTTGCGACGCGGATCGTTTGGTAGGGGCGACAGGTCGACCCTCTGAAAGCCCCGAAGACCCGCCGGCTCGTAGGCGGACGGGACGGTGCGGCCTCTGTGGCCGCGCCCGCCTTCCGCAGCGTCCGACCATGATGCCGGCGCCCGCGCTCTTCGCGGACGCCGGCAGCTCCGGTCGAGCGGACGACGGCCGTCCCGGTTCCGGCACGGACCCTCGCGGCCCGGAAGGACCGATCCATAGCGCTGCGTCCGGCGGCGAAGCTCAGTTCTCAGGCGCCGGCCGCTATCACGCGTTGATTTGCGGCCGTGCCGGCAGCGTGCAGACGGCGCCTACAAGCCGTGCCGACGTCGAACATGCGTCCGCGCCTTCGCTCGGCTTTTCGGCCGCGCCGCCGCCTGTGGCGGTCGGGCGGGATCGACCGCAGGCGTGCCGCCCGGTGCGCCCAGCCCGCGCTCCTGTCCACCGAGGGGCCCGCCCGCCTGTGAGCCGGAGCGGTTGTATGGCGAATTGCCCTGCGCAAACGCCGGACCTGTCAGCAGCGCACACATCAGGATTGTGACGGGCGTAATCTTCATCGTGGTTCACTCCTGGATGGCTGCGCGTGTTGATCTGAGCGTCGAGGCGGGAACTGTCTTGGATGATCCCACGCGCCCGGTGAGCCGAGGCGACTTCTGCACCATGTCCGTCCGGCGTCGGGTGAACGGCGCGGGGGGGTTCATGTGTCGTGAGACCGACTTACCGGCGGTCGTGATTCGGCAACCGGGACCCTCCTGACGGGTGGCGAGCGGAAAGTTCCGTCTCTCGACACACTGTTCCTTCAGTATTGACGGCGATCAATAGAAAGCTAAATCATTTTTCAAGACCAGCACCGAACTTAAATTCGTGTTGGCCGTGAAATCGAGGATGAAAATCTTCCCCGTCCATGGCCAGCGGGCTGGGCGACGACACGCTGTCGAATCGTCGTGTCCCAGAGCGGAGTCGAGCCCGCGCGCCGCGGATCTGCCGCGATGGCCGGCACGGCCGCACATATCGGCTCGTCGCCCTGTCCGATCCGCCCGATTGCCCCGGCCGCGGCTAGACCGGCTCCGCGATGCCGCTGTCGTGTGACATCGCCGTCTCGTGGCCGTGCTGCTTGAGCGGCCTGTTGCCGCTCAAGCGACGGAGCAGGACGTAGAAGACCGGCGTCAGGAACAAGCCGAACGCGGTCACGCCGATCATGCCCGAGAACACGGCGACGCCCATGGCACGCCGCATCTCCGATCCGGCCCCGGTCGCGGTCACCAGCGGCAGGACGCCCATGATGAAGGCCATGGACGTCATCAGGATCGGACGCAGCCGGAGACGGCTCGCCTCGATGGCCGCCTGGAGCGGCGTGCGGCCGGCAAACTCCAGCTCGCGCGCGAATTCCACGATCAGGATGGCGTTCTTGGCTGAGAGGCCGACCAGCACGATCAGGCCGATCTGCGTGAACACGTTGTTGTCGCCCGCCGACAGCCACACGCCGAACATGGCGGCGAGCAGGCCCATCGGCACGATCAGCAGGATCGCCAGCGGAAGGGTGAGACTCTCGTACTGCGCGGCCAGCACGAGGAAGACCAGGAGCAGCGCCAGCGGGAAGACCCAGATCCCGGAATTGCCCGCGATGAACTCCTGGTAGGTCAGGTCCGTCCACTCGAAGGCGAAGCCCCGCGGCAGAGTCTCGGCCGCGATGCGCGTCGCCGCGGCCTGGGCCTGCCCCGACGAGTAGCCGGGAGCCGCGCCCGCGTTGATGTCGGCCGACAGGAAGCCGTTGTAGCGCATGGCCCGCTCGGGGCCGGCGGTCTGACGGACGTGCAGCAGGGCCGAGAGCGGCACCATCTCGCCCGAGCCGGTCCGGACCTTCAGCGACCCGACATCGTCCGAGCGCGCCCGGAAGGGCGCATCGGCTTGGACGCGCACCGAGTAGGTCCGGCCGAACTTGTTGAAGTCGTTCACGTAGAGCGAGCCGAGATAGATCTGCAGCGTGTCGAAGATGTCGGTCACCGGGATGCCGAGCTGGCGGGCCTTCGTCCGGTCGACGTCGGCGAAGAGCTGCGGCACGTTCATCTGGAAGCTGGAGAACAGGCCGACGAGTTCCGGCGCCTGGGCGGCCTTGGCCATGAACGCCTTGGTGGCGTCGTTCAGCGCCTCGTAGCCGAGGCCGGCCCGGTCCTCGATCTGCAGCTTGAAGCCGCCGATGGTCCCGAGGCCGTTGACGGGCGGCGGCGGGAACATCGCGATGAAGGCTTCGGGAATCGCCGCGTATTTCCTGTTCAGCGACTGGGCGATGGCCGCCCCGTTCAGCGACGGATCCTTGCGCTCGCCGAACGGCTTCAGGGTCGAGAACACGATCCCCGAGTTGGAGCTGTTGGTGAAGCCGTTGATCGAGAGGCCCGGGAAGGCGACCGCGCTCTCGACGCCCGGCTCCTTGAGCGCGATCTCGCTCATGCGGCGGATCACCTCCTCGGTCCGGTCGAGGGTGGCGCCGTCGGGCAGCTGCGCGAAGCCGACGAGATACTGCTTGTCCTGCCCCGGCACGAAGCCGCCCGGGATCTGGCGGAACAGAAGCGCGGTCAGGCCGACGAGCAGGAGGTAGACGACCATCATCGTCGCCTTGCGCGACACGGCGAAGCCGACGCCGCGTCCGTACCCGTGCGCGGCCTGCCCGAAGGCCCGGTTGAACCGGCGGAAGAACCATCCCATCAAACTGTCCAGGATGCGGGTCAGGCGATCCTTCGGGGCGTGGTGATCCTTCAGCAGAAGGGCCGAGAGAGCCGGCGAGAGCGTCAGGGAATTGACCGCCGAAATCACCGTCGAGATCGCGATAGTCAGGGCGAACTGCTTGTAGAACTGGCCCGTCAGGCCGCTGATGAAGGCCAGGGGGACGAAGACGGCGACGAGCACCAGCGCGATGGCGATGATCGGGCCCGAGACCTCGCGCATGGCCTGGTAGCTGGCCTCCCGCGGGGACAACCCGCTCTCGATGTTCCGCTCGACATTCTCGGCGACCACGATCGCGTCGCCGACCACGATGCCGATGGCGAGCACGAGGCCGAACAGGCTCAGCGCGTTGATCGAGAAGCCGAAGACATGCATCACCGCGAAGGTGCCGACGATGGAGACCGGCACGGCGAGCAGCGGGATGATCGAGGCCCGCCACGTCTGCAGGAACAGGATCACCACCAGCACCACGAGGGCGATGGCCTCCAGCAGCGTGTGGATCACCGCCTCGATGGAGGCACGCACGAACTGCGTCGGATCGTAGACGATCTGGTAATCGACCCCCTCCGGCATGGTCTGCTTGATCTCCGCCATGGTCCGGCGGACCTCGTCGGAGATCTGGATCGCGTTCGAGCCGGGCGACTGGGAGATCGGGATCGCCACCGCCGACTTGTTGTCGAGGAGCGAGCGCAGGGCGTAGTCGGAGGCGCCCAGCTCGATCCGCGCGACGTCGCGCAGCCGGGTGATCGCGCCGTCGGTGCCGGTCTTGACCACGATGTCGCCGAACTGCTCCTCGCTGCTCAGGCGCCCCTCGGCGTTGAGCGAGAGCTGGAGGTCGAGGCCCGGAACGGCCGGCGACGCGCCGATGACGCCGGCCGCGGCCTCGACGTTCTGGGCCTGGATCTCGCGCACGACGTCGCCGGCCGACAGGCCGTGCTCGGCGACCTTCTGCGGGTCGAGCCAGATCCGCATCGCGTAATCACCGGAGCCGAAGAGCTGCACCTGGCCGACGCCGTCGAGGCGGGCAGGCGGTCCTTGATGTTCAGCACCGCGTAATTGCGCAGGTACGTCATGTCGTAGCGGCCGTTCGGCGATACGAGATGCACGACCATGGTCAGGTCGGGGGAGCTCTTCACCGTGACGATGCCGAGCTGGCGCACCACCGCCGGCAGGCGCGGCTCGGCCTGCGAGACGCGGTTCTGGACGAGCTGCTGGGCCTTGTCGGGGTCGGTGCCGAGCCGGAAGGTGACGGTCAGCGTCATGATGCCGTCCGTCGTGGCTTGGCTCGACATGTAGAGCATGCCCTCGACGCCGTTGATCTGCTCCTCGATGGGCGTCGCCACGGTCTCGACGATGACCTTGGGGTTGGCGCCCGGGAAGGTCGCGCGGACCACGACGGAGGGCGGCACCACGTCCGGGTACTCGGAGATCGGCATCGCGAAGAGCGAGAGCAGGCCGCCGATAAAGATGAGCATCGAGAGCACGCCCGCGAAGATCGGACGGTCGATGAAGAACTTGGAGAGGTTCATGCCGCCCTCCGGGGGCGAGAGGCCAGAGCGGGACCGGGCGGCCGCGCGGGCCGCCGGATCAACGCGTCCGGTGAGAAGGCGAGGTGGGGCCGTGGCGCCCCGTCAGCGCTGGGCGAGCTGACGCGTCCCGGAGGCGGCGTCCTGCGGCCGGCCGCCCATCGCGACGGGTTCGGGCTGCACGAGGGTGCCGGGACGGATGCGCTGCAGCCCGTTGACCACGATGCGCTCACCGCCCGCCAGGCCGGAGGTCACGACGCGCAGGCCCTCGACGGCCCGGCCGAGCGTGACGACCCGGAACGTGGCCCGATTGTCCGCCCCCACCACGAGCACGAACTTCTTGTCCTGATCGGTGCCGACGGCCCGCTCGTCGACGAGCAGAAGCCGTCCGGGGGCGGCCTGACCGAGCCGCATGCGCGCGAACTGGCCGGGGATCAGGCGGCCGTCGCCGTTGGCGAAGGTCGCACGCACGCGGATCGTGCCGCTGCGGGCATCGACCTTGTTGTCGATGAACTGCAGATGCCCCTTGGCCTGCGTGCCGTCGGCGGTCGCCATCTCCACGGGAATGCGGTCGAGCTTGCCGCGTCCGCCCGCCGGCTCGGCGATCGAGGCGAGCGCCTTCAGGACGACCCCCTCGTCCGCATCGAAGCTGGCATAGACGGGATCGACCGAGACCAGCGTGGTGAGCACGGGGGCCCCCGCGCCGGTTGCCACGAGGTTGCCCGGCGTGATCTCACGCCGTCCGACGCGGCCGCTCACGGCCGCGCGGACCTGGGTGTAGCCGAGGTTCAGACGCGCCGCTTCCAGCGCGGCCTTCGCGGCGTCCAGGCTGGCTTTCGCCTCCTTGAAGGCGTTCGCCCGGACGTCGAGGTCGCGCGCCGTGACGATGTGCTGGTCCGACAGCCTCTGTCCGCGCTCGAGGTCGCTCGACGTCATCGCGACGCGCGCCTCGGCACCCGCCACCTGGGCTTCCAGGCGCTGGACCTCCGCCGCGTAGGGTGCCGGATCGATGCTCACCAGCAGGTCGCCGGCCTTCACCAGTTCGCCTTCGGCGAAATGCGTGGCCTGAACCGCGCCGCCGACGCGGGCGCGCACGTCGATGCGGTCGACGGCTTCCAGACGCCCCGAGAACTCGTCCCAGAGGATCGCCTCCCGCGGTTCGAGGGTCGCGACCGAGGCCGGCATGGCCTGCTCGGCCGGCGGCGTGCCGGCGACCGCCTGCGTTCCGGACATCGGCCAGAGCGGGATCAGGTGGTAGGACGCCCCTGCCGCCGCGAGGGCGAGGCCGCCGCCGACGAGGCGCCGGAGGCGGGAACGGTTCGACGGAGAATGGCGCTGCGATTCCAAGGCTGGCCCCCGACATCTGTACAGAGCGCTACACATGTCGGCATGGACGCGGGGCGTCAAGTGACTTATCTACCACTCGATACAAAAGTTGGAGTTCGCGGACAATGGTGATGGGTCGGCCCCGGTCGTTCGACACGGACAAGGCCCTCGACGACGCGATGGAGGTGTTCTGGCGCCACGGGTACGACGGCGCGAGCCTCGCCATGCTGACGAAAGCGATGGGCATCAAGCCGCCGAGCCTCTACGCGGCCTTCGGCAGCAAGGAAGGCCTGCTCAAGGCCGCCCTCGACCGCTACGCGGAGCGGCGGTCCGCCCATATGGGCTACGTGCTTGCCGGCGCCACCGCCCGCGACGTGGCCGAGCGCTTCCTGAGCAGCATCGCGGAGAGCCATACCGATCCGGCCAACCCGCCCGGTTGCCTCCTGGTCCAGGGCGGGCTCGCCTGCGGGGCCGGCTCGGAGAACATCCCCTTCGAGCTCGCGTCCCGGCGCGCGCAGACGGAGACGGAGCTCCGCGAGCGGTTCGTTCAGGCGAAGCAGGAGGGCGATCTCGCGGAGGATGCCGACCCGGCGGCGCTGGCGCGCTTCCTGTCGACAATCGCGTCGGGCATGGGCGTCCTGGCCTCCTCCGGGGCCGACCGTGACGCGTTGCGGGAGGTCGCGGGCGTCTCACTCAAAGCTTTCGGCCAGAGCCAGGGGGTTTGAAGGCCCCTCGGCCGCCCCCGTCCCTGGAACCGGTCTGGGAACGGTCGATACTCCGGTCACGCTCGCCCGCTTCGAGCATCGCGGTTGGCGGTCCTGGCATGGGCGCCATCATCACCGACGCTTCGTCCCGGGCCTGCACAGGCGCGGTCATCATCATCGGTTCTGACGCGGCCCACGCCACGCGGGACCGGAGACCGGCCCGCCATCGCGTGACGCGCTGAGAGGCGCATGCAGGGCCGCTCCCGACGGTCTCTTCGCCGAGGAGCGGCTCCCGTCGATCCGGCCGCAGGAAGCGCCCCGTTGCGCAGGACCCGCCGATCCTCGAAGACGCCGGCATCCTCGGCATCATCTCCGCCCGACCGGGATTTGAAGATCTACCATCGGGAGAATGACGATATCGGGCCCGCATCACGGCGGGATCGGCTGCCCGTCCCACGCGAAGGTCTGACCGGAATCCCGGCTCTGCAGCCCGGACACGACCCGCAGCAGATGGGCTGCACTCGCGTCGGGCGTGAACACGCCGGGCGTTCCAGCCTGCGGGCGAAACGGGTGGGACAACGCCGTCCGCACGGTTCCGGGATGGAGACCGACGACGATCAACCCCGGGTGGCTGCGCGCCGTCTCGACGGCGAGGGTGCGGAGGATCTGGTTCAGCGCCGCCTTCGACGCCCGGTAAGCGTACCATCCACCCAGGCGGTTGTCGCCGATCGAGCCGACGCGTGCGGAGAGAGCCGCGAACAC